>JBCCMP010000221.1:0-8328 GCA_039026295.1 Pseudomonadota bacterium
CCGCACAGTTACCTGCACGAACAGGAAAAGGTCACCAAACGCCTGCCCGCCGCGCAGGCCTACATACGCGAAAACGGGCTGAACGAAACGTTCGGCCCCGATGGCCGCGTCGGCGTCATTCTGCAGGGCGGAATGTATAACGGCGTGATCCGCGCCCTTCAGCGGCTTGGCCTGGCGGGGCTCGACGGTGAGACGCAGGTCCCCCTGCACGTTCTAAACGTGACCTACCCGCTGGTGGATGACCAGATCCTCGCCTTCGCCGAGGACAAGGATGCGGTCCTGATCGTCGAGGAAGGCTGGCCCGACTATCTGGAGCAGGCGATCCGCGCCATCTTCCACAAGGCAGGCTCGCCGGTGAAGCTGCTGGGCAAGGGCCCGTTTCCCGAGGCAGGCGAGTTGACAGGGCAGGTCATGCTGAACGGCTTCTCGGCTTTTCTGTCAGAGCATGCGCCGGATCTGATGCCGCCCGTGGCGCGCGCGCCAAATGCGCCGCCGATCATCAATGACGACGTGCTGGCCGCCGAGGTGCCCGGGCGTCCGCCCTCCTTCTGCATTGGCTGCCCGGAGCGTCCGATCTTCGCTGCCACCAAACTGGTGGAGCAGGAACTGGGTGAACACCACATTGCAGGGGATATCGGCTGTCATCTTTTCTCGACCAACGCGCCGTTCAATATCGGAGCGACGACCATGGGGTACGGGCTGGGTCCAGCCTCTGCCTCGGCTTTCAACGACAAGGACGCAACGCGGCGTTCGATCAGCTTCATGGGCGACGGCGGATTCTGGCACAACGGACTGACTTCCTCGATCGGCAACGCCGTCTTCAATGACAATGACGGCGTGATCGTCATCGTGGACAACTACTACTCGGCCGCGACCGGCGGGCAGGACCTGTTGTCTTCGCGCGCCGACAACAAGACCAAATCGACCCAGCACCCGATCAAGAAAGCGGTCGAGGGGATGGGCGTCAAATGGGTCCGCCAGATCGACCGGACCTACGACGTCGGCCGCGTGCAAAACACCTTGAAGGAAGCGCTGACCACCGAGGAAACCGGGCCAAAGGTCATCATCGCATCATCGGAATGCATGCTGAACCGCCAGCGCCGGGAACGGCCTGCCAAGGCCAAGGCGGTTGCCGATGGCAAGCGCGTGCTGCGCACCCGGTTCGGCGTGGACGAAGATGTCTGCACGGGCGATCACGCCTGCATGCGGCTGTCTGGTTGTCCGTCTCTGTCGTTGAAGGAACTGGACGATCCATTGCGCGACGACCCTGTTGCAAGCATTGACCAGAACTGCGTCGGCTGCGGCAATTGCGGAGAAGTCGCGGATGCCGCTGTGCTGTGTCCGTCTTTCTATCAGGCAGACGTCTTGCAGAACCCGGTCTGGTCGGATCGCTGGCTGCACCGTCTGCGTCGCGGCATCATCGGCTGGCTGCAACGGCGGCGCGATGCCCGGCGGCTGGTGTTCGGGGAAGCACCTTGAACGCACCCTTCCGACAGGTCGATACGGGCGCTGCCGAGGTCATAAAGCTCGCCGTCATGGCCGTCGGCGGTCAGGGCGGCGGCGTGCTGGCCAACTGGATCGTCGATTTGGCCGAGCGCGGCGGCTATGCCGCGCAGATGACATCTGTGGCGGGCGTTGCCCAACGCACCGGTGCGACGATCTACTATATCGAGATGGCTCCGCGTGGATCGCACCAGCCGGTCTTTGCGCTGGCGCCGTCACCGGCGGATGTGGACATCCTGATCGCCTCGGAACTGATGGAAGCCGGCCGCGCGGTGATGCGCGGGTTCGTCACCCCTGACCGGACAACCCTTGTCGCCTCGACCCATCGCATCCTTGCCGTTTCCGAAAAGGAGATCCCGGGCGACGGCCGCGGCGACGGCAATGGCGTTCTGGAACGGGTTCAGGCAGCGGCGCTGAAAGCGGAATGCTTCGACATGGATGCAATTGCCGCGCAGGAAGGCTCGTTCATCTCGGCCTCGCTGTTCGGCGGTCTCGCCCGATCTCGTGCTCTCCCTTTTGCACCGGAGCTCTTTGAGGACGTGATCGGAGCATCTGCCCGCGGCGCAGCACGAAGCCTTGCCGCATTCCGGGCAGCCCGTGACTTTGTTGAGACCATAAATGAGGTTGAGGCTCCGGCAGAACAGGGGGTGTCCGGGCCGAACAGGTTGATCGCCGGGTGGGAAGCGCTGTTGGCCCGTCTGGACGAGTTTCCCAGCAGCGCGCGCCCGATGTTGAAGGCCGGGTTGCAAAAGACGGTCGACTATCAGGATTTGGCCTATGGCGGCGAATACCTCGACCACGTGGCCCGCGCAGGACGTGGCGACGCGAGGCTGACAGAGGTTGCAGCCAAGTACATCGCGAATGCCATGTGCTACGATGACATCCTGCGGGTCGCAGATCTGAAGACCCGCGCGTCTCGCGAGGTGCGCCTGCGCCGGGAACAGCAGGCTGGTGAGCATATCGTTCAGGTCACCGAATACCTGCACCCACGCGGCCCGGAGATCCTGTCGATAATGCCCGCCCGCCTGGGTGCATGGATCGAGGCGTGTCCCGGCCTTGCCGCGTGGATCGATCGCCGTGTGAACCGCGGTCGTCGCATAAAGACCGACCGTATCAGCGGTTTTGGGATGTTGTGGCTGGTTGCCGCGCTGCGACCGTGGCGTCGTTCACTGCTCCGGCACCGGGTTGAGACTGCGCATCTGAAAACCCTGATGGCGCACGCGGATGCCGCCCCCCCGAGCGTAGCCGCAGAAATTCTGACCTGCCAGCGCCTGATCAAGGGCTACTCGGACACGCACGCCCGCGGGCATTCTAAATTTGCGCTGGTCATGCAGGGCGCTGATCTCGTCGCTGGAAGAATCGACGCGGCCGACTGGATCCGCCGCCTGCGCGAAGCGGCGCTTTCGGAAGAAGGCACCGGTGCGGTCGAAGGCGCGCTGGAGACAGTGAAGTCGTTTACAGAGGCAGCCTAGGCTGCGCTTTCAGTCTCTGCCGACAAATCTCTGTCCGCCACCCGGCGGATGAAATCGGCGCACTTTTCCGGGCATGTAAACGGGATCATATGACCGTGGCCATCAAGCACCTCCAGATGAGCGCCAGCAAGCTCGGCAAAGTGTTCACCGTGCAGCGCCGGGTCCAGCACCTCGTCCTCACGGGCATAGAGCACGTTTACCGGCACGGACAATTCTCCCTCTCGTCCGGCGACATCGCTGACGGAACTTCGGCCGATCACCATGTCCTCAGAGGTCGAGATAAAGGCAGAGGGGCGTGCGCCGAGAAGTGCGCCGCCGCGGAAATCAAACCCCTTGGACACCGGCTCCGGCGCAAAGATCGCACCGAATACCTTGTCCTTCATCATCACGCCCATCGGACCGGACAGAGTGTTGGCGAGAAAGGCCCTGACACCATCTGAAGAGATGTCGATGCCCTTGAACATATCCGGCGTCTCCGAAATCGGCTGCGTCGCCGGGCATAAAAGAGCCAACGACCCGACCCGGTCCGGGTGGTTCAACGCCAGCGCCAAGGACACCGCACCGCCCAGAGAGTGCCCGACGACAATTGGTTTCTCGATCCCCTCGGTTTCCAGAAACTCGGCGATCATCCGCGCCTGTTCGGGCAGCGAGGCTTGCTCTTTGCTCTCACGCTCCGACCAGCCGCAGCCTGGTCGGTCGACGGAAATGGCGCGGAAGTCCTTCGCGATGTCACCGGCCAGGGCATAGGTGAAATGGTGAAGGTTCCCACCCAGACCGTGAATCATCACGACCGGATGACCTTCACCTTCTTCGACCCAGTGCAGAAGCCCCTTGTCGACCTTGGTGAACTTACCGGTTGCAGGCAGTGCCTCGGCCGCCTTGCGGCCTGCCCACTGGGTGAACCCTGTGCTGACGACCAAGAACAGCGCGATGATGCATAAAATGGCGAGAACGATCGACATGAGTGATCTCCTTTGGCTCGCGTCCGGCGGGCCGTCGCCGAGATTAAAACTCAGACTGTTGCGGCGCACAAGTCACCCGCAACAGACGTTGCGTTCATCTTGCCAGCGCCTTCGCTCACGGCGATGTTCATCGCCTTGATAACAGGAGGCGGACGATGCGACGCGAAGATTTGGATGTCCTGGTTATAGGCGCAGGCCTTTCAGGCATCGGTCAGGCCTGCCAGTTGATCCGTAAAGCAGCCTGGGCTTCGTTCGCAATCCTCGAACGGCGCGAACGGCTGGGCGGGACATGGGACCTGTTCCGCTATCCCGGCATCCGGTCCGACAGCGACATGTTCACCTTCGGCTACAGGTTCCGCCCCTGGAGCGACCCGAAGGACATCGCCGATGGCCCATCGATCCTGAAATACCTGCAAGAAACCGCCGACGAATACGGCGTCCATGACAAGATCCGCTATCGCAGCAATGTCGTGTCGATGGACTGGTCCTCGGCCGAAAAGCGCTGGATTGCCACCGTCGAGACAGAGGAAGAAACCTATCTGATTTCGGCGCGTTTCGTGTCCTCTTGCACCGGATACTACAATTATGACGAAGGCTATCTGCCGGAATTCGACGGTTACGAGGACTACAAAGGCGTCGTCGCTCACCCGCAGAAATGGCCGGAAGATTTGGACTATACCGGAAAGACCGTGCTGATCATTGGGTCCGGTGCCACTGCAGTAACGCTGGTCCCCGCGATGGCGGGCGATGCCAGGCACGTGACCATGCTGCAGCGCTCGCCGACCTACATCTTCTCCCGTCCTGCCGAGGATGCGGTTGCCACCTTTCTGCGCCGGTTCTTGCCGAATTCCTGGGCCTACAAGATCTGCCGTGTGAAGAACGTTCTGCTGGGTATCTACATCTACTGGATGTGCAAACGCAGCCCGGACAAGATCCGCAAATACCTTCGCAAGATGGCTGTCGACGAGCTTGGGCCGGATTTTGACGTCGATACGCATTTCAAGCCAGCCTATGATCCGTGGGACCAGCGTCTGTGCCTGATCCCCGACGGCGATCTTTACCGGGTTCTGAAAGCGGGCAATGCCAGTGTCGTGACCGACCATATCGACAGGTTCACAGAAACCGGGGTCGCGCTGAAATCGGGCAATATCATCGATGCGGATATCATTGTTCCGGCCACCGGACTGCAGATCCAGTTCCTGGGCGGCATGCAGGTCACGATGGACGGCGCCCCGCTAGATCCCGCTGATCACACCGTTTATCGCGGCATGATGCTGTCTGGTGTGCCGAACCTCGTGGTCACGTTCGGTTATACCAACGCCTCCTGGACGCTGAAATCTGATCTGACCGCGGACTATGTCGCTCGGCTGGTCAACCGTATGCGGGACAAGGGCGCCGAGCAGGTCGTGCCGAAACTACCGAACGGCGGGGTTGAGGAAGGGCAGCTGCTGGGGCTGAATTCAGGTTATCTTCTGCGGGCGCAACACATGCTGCCAAAGGCAGGGGCAGAAAAGCCCTGGAAGAACCACGAGAACTATGTGTCTGATATGCTGTCGATCCGCTATGGTTCCATGGATGACGGGGTGCTGGCATTTTCCTGAGCAAGCATCGTAAAGGTTATTTCAGGCCCTTCAACATGCCTGAAGCGGGGCTTGGTTCCGATGCAGCTCACCCTTGAAGCGGTACATGACGTGACGGACAAGATCCGCGTTTTCCGCTTCACCGGAGAAGATCTGCCGACCTGGGACGCAGGCGCTCATGTGGACTTCATGCTGCCTGCGGGGACACGATCTTATTCGCTGATCGACTGGACAGGTAGTCCTCTTGCCTATGAGATAGCGGTCAAGCGGGAGGATGACGGCAGTGGCGGCTCCCAGGCCATGCATGGCTTGTCTGTTGGGAACGTCGTCGAGGCCGGGCCTCCTAAGAACGACTTTCCGCTTTCGGAAGGCCCGGCGCTTCTTATTGCAGGCGGAATCGGCATCACGCCGCTCATCTCGATGGCGGCAAGATTACAGGCGGACGGGCGGGAATATGCCCTTCACTACGCTGCGCAGTCACCATCTGAAATGGCGTTTCGCGAGCGCTTGGCCGCTATGTGCGGGCAGGCACTTGTCTGCCACTTCGACGATGAGCAGCAGATCAATCTGGACAGCGTGATCACCACCGGGTGCCAAGTCTACATCTGCGGCCCGAAGGGCATGATCGATGCGGCGCGCGAGATCGCCCTCGCCAAGGGCATTCCCCGAGAACACATTCATCATGAGTTGTTCACCAGTGGCACGATGCCGGGACATGACGGGTCTTTCGAAGTGGTCCTGCACAGAATCGGTGAAAGCTACATGATCCCGCCGGACCGATCGATCATCGAGGTGCTGGAGGCAGCGGGGCACGATCTGGTCTACGATTGCCAGCGTGGAGATTGCGGAGTTTGCCAGGTGGATGTGATCGCTGGGACCCCGGACCACCGGGATGTCGTTCTGTCAAAAGCAGAGCAGGATAGCGGCAAGGTCATATTGACCTGCGTCAGCCGTTCGTTGTCCCCACGACTTGTGCTGAACCTGTGATGCTCACGCCTTAATGGGTCGGCACACGCTGGGAATTACGCTTCGCGAAATGAAAGAAACTTGCACGGCCGCCGCGAGGCGACCGTTCTATCTTAAGTCGTCGCCGGAATTTAATCAGTCGACCAGTTGCAGGTTCACTGCAGCTTCACGCCCGTCGCGACCGGCTTCCAGATCGTAGGTCACCTTCTGGTTGTCTGCGAGACCCGTAAGTCCCGAACGTTCAACAGCACTGATATGGACAAACACGTCCTTACCGCCGGAATCCGGTTGGATAAAGCCGTAGCCCTTGGTTGAGTTGAACCATTTGACGGTGCCGTTGGCCATAACCGTCTCCTTCTTTCAGATCGTTGCCCGCAACACGCGGCAACTGCGGCTCAGTCAGAGCATGTCCGGGTGACTGAACCTCTGGAAGAGGCAGTGGAGCGGGCAGGGTAACGTAGCGAGTGGGGAAATGAGTGCGAATCAGCCGAATTTCAAGCTTTGCGTGCATCAACCCGGCACAATCTTCTGTAATGTGGGCTAGGCACATCTTAAGATTAGCCGCAGAACGTCTTGAGGGGGCCGCAATCCTTAACCAGTCACGACCCGCCGGAAAGACACGGCACTCGTATGATGGTGTCGCTCTGGTTTGCCCGTACTCAACAGACTATCAGCGATATTCTGTCGACACAGCGCACTGGTGGATCGCTGCCGCCCTGCGCGGGGTCTTGGGGCAGGCCAACCTGACGGCAGACGATATCGATGGTCTGGCTGTGTCATCGTTCACCCTGTTTCCCGATACGGCGGTTGGTCTTACGCAACATCTGGGTTTTTCGCCGCGCTGGCTGGACCATATTCCGATGGGCGGGGCCTCGGGGATCGTCGCCCTGCGCCGCGCAGCGCGGGCCGTTCAGGCGGGCGATGCCGATATTGTGGCCTGCGTGGCAGGAGACACCAACCACATAGACAGCTTTCGCCAGCTGCTGTCCAGTTTCTCCAGATTCGCCATGGATGCTTCTTACCCGTACGGCTATGGCGGCCCGAATGCGTCTTTCGCATTGCTGACGGATCACTACATCAGCGCCTTCGGCGCGACCCGGGAAGATTTCGGGCGACTGGCCGTCGCGCAGCGCGCCAATGCACTGAAGAACCCGCGGGCCGTTATGAAAAAACCCCTGACCATGGAGGCCTATCTGGGTGCGCGGCCAATCTCGGATCCCATCGCGCTTTTCGACTGTGTGATGCCGGTGGCCGGGGCGGAGGCATTTCTGGTGATGTCAGAGGAGCAGGCAACCAAACGGGATCTGCCTTACGTCAAAGTAACCTCGGCCATCGAACGGCATAACGCTCACCCGGATGATCCAATTCAGCTTCGGGGGGGTTGGACATTGGACATCGACGAGTTCTGGGAGATGGCATCCTGCAGTCCGTCTGATGTGGACCTGCTGCAGACCTATGACGACTATCCGGTGATCTCGATGATGCAGATCGAGGACCTTGGTTTCTGTGACAAGGGCGAAGGGCCGCAGTTCGTCCGATCACGCGATCTTACCATCGAAGGCGATTTCCCGCACAATACCTCTGGCGGGCAACTCTCGGCCGGACAGGCAGGCGCAGCCGGCGGATATCTGGGTCTGGTCGAGGCGATACGGCAGTTGCTCGGCACAGCAGGTGGAACACAGGTGGCAGACGCCCGCCGGGCATTAGTCTCGGGCTTTGGGATGATCAACTACGATCGCGGGCTTTGTTCCGGGGCAGCGATGCTGGAGGCAGCATGACAACATTTGTCTATCATGTGCTGTCTCACTTAGACACTTGCTTCCGCGGGGAAATAGAACGTGCTGC
>JBCCMP010000222.1:0-8318 GCA_039026295.1 Pseudomonadota bacterium
GGCAAGCAAAAAGAGCAAGGGCTGGCTCAGGCGCAAGTTCAGGCCCCGTCCGGAGGCAATTTCCGGCCCAAGCGCGATCAGGTCCAGCCAGCGGCCCAACGCAGTGCTGGCGGCAAAGAGAACGAGGACAAGCAGCAAAAGAGTCGGCGATGACCCGGCGTCCGCGTAAAGCGTAGTCCCCGACAACCACCCGAGCAGCGTGTACACTTCGTCGCCCCCGACGGAGATGGCAAATCCCATGCCGGCGTCCAACGCAGCGGCAAGAGCTATCCCCGCAAGAACCACCGCGAGCGTACTTTGGGTCCGTCGTTGCAGCATCAGGAGCAGGAGCGTCAGCGCGGACAGTGATCCCAGAATGGAAAGGGGCGGGGGATCCGTGATTGCTGAACTGGTGATTATCGTGCCGAGCGCCACGGCAAATCCGGCCCCGGCGCTGATGCCGACAATCTCGGGACTGGCAAGCGGATTGCGCAAAAGCCTTTGCAGCATAACGCCCGCGCTTGCCAATGCCAGACCTGCCGCCGCGGCGGTTAGAACCCGCGGCCAGCGGAACGAGAAGACCAGACTGTCCGGGTCGCTGATCGTCCAGCCACTTTCGGACCGGCCGATGAACAGTGCGGCAGCGACTGCAATCAGGAAAAGCACTGCCAACGTCGCGAGCGTAAGCGCGGGTCTGGCGCGGGCAAGGACCTCTGCCGGGCCGGTTGGACGAACATCTGGCAAGCGGGTGCGCAGCAACAGCGCGACCAGAACCGGTGCCCCGATTTTCTGGCTGGCAATACGGGTTCGCGAGGAGCTCGGGAACGTGCCGTAAATGATGTCCAGATCTGCATGACAGCCACGAATTCTCAGGTTGGTCCCCAGGATGCGATCATTCGCGTATTCAAAGGCGAGTTTGCATTCTCAGTTCGCGGATTAACCGGGTGAAACTGCCGAATTGGACAGGTGTCTTGACGTTGTTGGCAGGATCGTCTGCAAACCTGATTCCGCTGAATTCCGAACCTGCTCAACGTTGTAACAGAACCCGCCCAACTGAACGCGCTGGTTATAAACATCGACATTGGAGCCGAACCTTTCGTCAATGTAGCTGTCTGGGTCTGCAAGTCTGCCCTACGTGCCAGTTATGTCAGCAGGCAACCGATCGCCGTAAGCGTCGAACTACGCGCCACGCGAGATGAGAGATCCACCCGTGGCGAAGTTTAACTGTCCCCTTCGCCCGCTGCAATTCAAAGCGGCTTGGTACGTTATCGAGTCGCTGACGGCACGCATGATCGAGTACGCCAAGCCTCCGCGGGTGTCTCCACTGAGGCCGTCGCCTTGCGCCCCATTGGTGATGATGGTCACAAGACCGCCCCTCGCGCAGAAACCGTGGGCCGCCGTACCATCGCGGACGACGTCGAAGCGCCCGACAGAATCTGGATCGACCAAATTCAACGCGCGACGACCATCACGCAGCAGTGTTGATTGCGGGACGCCATCGATGAGCACAAGAATGGTCCGGCCCCGGAACGTAAAACCGAAATCGGTCTGCACCTCTGTGCCTGGACTGAAGCCGGGAACCACGTTTCCAAGCGGATCGCCGAAGTTTGGGGTCAGTCCTCGTTGTTTGCGGATTTCTTCCTGCGTCACCACTGTTTCGGTTTGCGTTGTTTCATCGAAAAGCGTTTCAACGCGGTTGTCCGCCTAGATGAGGAAGTCTTCGCCTGTAATGTCGTCCGATTCAGATTGTGCGGGAGCAGGTGCCGCGACCGACGTAGCGCACATGGCCAAAGGACAGCGATTCATAGATGTTGCCCGAGCCAAATGGCTGATTAGGCTCCTGGCGGGGCGCTCGATGCAGACTGTGACGCTTGAGCGGACGCAGCCATGCGTGTTCACAAGGGGCACTCTGTCGCAGAGCATGCGCTGGTCCAACCGGCGATTAGAGCTTTTGCTTTGCCAATGCATGTCTTCCGTTTTGCCTGTCGCAGGTTGCAACCTCATTGGGTGGCTTCTGCACTGCGCTACGCGACGACAGGCACCCCGCAGGGCGAGATCACTGAAACACTCAGTGTCTGAGGCCGCCACAAACGGAGCCGTCCAATCGAACGGCGCGTGTTGAATTAAGCGCAGCAGGGGATTGGAACGCGCATGGACGCTTCGTGGATTGAGTGGGGTTTGAGCTTGATATCTTCGCCATTGACCCTACGTGACAGCGTTCGCGACGTGCTGGTAAGGGGTCGGCACAGTGGAAGCGGGTCTGGGCTATGCGGTCCTGTTATGCTACGAGGGGTGTAGAGTTCAGTGCGTCACAAAATGCCCTACCGCGTCGACCCGGTATTCGCTAGGCACCGCGCGGCTGCAGTGATGCAGGAAGCGTAGAGCGACGTGGGGATCGGTGCTGGTGCAAAAAAGGGTGCACCGCCGTTCGCCTCGTCGAGAACACATTAACTGCCCTAGAGGTCTAAAGGCGTGCTTCAGGATACCAAGCCGTTGGGATTGTACGACCCGTCTCGCGAGCATAGCGCTTGCGGGGTAGGCTTCCTGACGCGCAAGGACAGCCAGCAGACGCATGACCTGATCGTAAAGAGCCATGAAGCACTCTGCGCGGTGCCCCACCGGGGCGGCATGTCTTCAGAGGGTGTCGGCGACGGGGCTGGAATTTCCGTCGATCTTTCGTTGCGGTTCTTCGAAAAGGTTTCGGGTCAGAAGCTGCAACCGGGCGGGTTTGGTGTAGGCAACTTCTTCTTGCCTGCTGATCCATCACAGCACGATGTCGCGATCGCATTGATCGAGCGGGTCCTGCGTGATGCAAACATGGAAATCCTTGCGGCCCGCGAGGTAGAGGTCGATCCAACCGCGATCCGCGAGCGCGCCCTTAAATGGCAGTTGCCGATCCGGCAGTGGGTGTTCAGCGCCCCAGATGGGATCCGCGGCGCCGATCTGGACAGCCGGATCCATTTTGCTTTGCTGGAGATCGAAGCTGAGGCCTACCGGAAGCCCGAGCTGGCTGGGCTGTATCCCCTTTCTCTGTCAGCGCAAACGCAGGTGTTCAAAGGAAGGCTTAATTCTTGGGAAATTATCCCATACTTCAGGGATCTCAGCGACCCTGAGCACGAGGTTCACACGCTTTACTTCCACACGCGGTTTTCGACGAACACTGATCCGCACCCGACGATGGCGCAGCCTTTCCGCCTTATGGCACACAATGGAGAGCTGAACACCGATAAGAAGAACAGGCTGTCTGAGGCGGCGATCGCCCTTGCGCGGAACAAGTCAATCATACGCCCGAGCGGTCAATCGGACAGCTGTCGACTTGATCAGACGTTGAACTCGAGGGTGTACGACGAGGGCCTCGATCTGGTCACCGCTGTCGTCGCGATGATGCCGCCGGCGTGGGAAAACGATACACGTCTGTCGCCCGAAGTGCGGACGATGCTGGAGTATTTCTCGCTTTCTGAAGAGAAGAATGACGGCCCGGCAGCATTGATCTTCGGCGACGGGAATATTGTAGGCGCCAGGCTGGACAGGCTTGGCCTGCGTCCACTGCGGTCAGTCGAAACCGCCGAATACCTGGCTGTCACATCGGAAGCGGGGCAAATTCACTTCCCGGCCGATCAGGTGCTGCGACGCGGCCGCGTCGAGGCCGGCGGGATGATCTATTACGATCACAACGCGAAGCGCATTTTTGAAACCGGTGACGCGCTGGAGATGCTCGCCGCGCGCGCAGACTATGCGGCGCTTCTGCACCAGGCGATGATCAACATCGACGATCTGCCGACAGCCGACGATGACCCTAAAACCGCGGCCGGCCGCTATGAAGGTGATCTGAACTTTGCTGCGCGCATGGTGGCGTACACCCACAATCAGGAGAGCTTCAAGTTCCTGATGGACCCGATGCTCCAGAGCGGCGTCGAAAAAGTGTCGGCGATGGGTTACGGCAACGCGATCAATGCGCTGTCGGATAACGAGGGCGGCGTAGCGAAGTATTTCTCTCAACGGTTCGCGCAGGTCACCAATCCACCACTGGATTCGATCCGCGAAGCAGACGGCATGACGTTGCGCGTCGCGCTGGGCGAGAAACCGCATCTGGGCCAGTCGCGCTCGCGCCAGATCGTCGTCAATTCGCCGATCCTCCGCATGGCCGATGTGTTGAAGATCAAAGCGCAGACGGTAACGCCGTGGGATCGGTTTGATCTGCTCTACAGCGCTGTCTTTGATGACGGGCCTGCCAATGAGGCTGCCCTTATCGACGCGATCGATGCGGTGGCCGATGAAGTCGTCGCATTCGCCAGGGATCGTGGCGGCATCGCAATCCTGACCGATCGTCATGTGTCGACCGACCGGGCAGCGATGCCGATGACGCTGGCCGTTTCGGCCATCAACCAGCGCCTGATTGAAGAGGGCGTAAGGTTCAAGGTCTCGCTCGTCGTGGAAAGCGGGCAGATTGCATCGTCGCACCACATTTGCTGCGCGTTGGGATTTGGCGCGGCGGCAGTCTATCCTTTGGCCGTCCGCGCGCGCGCCGAAGCGACTTTCGGCGACAACGCCACCGAGGCGTTTTTCAAGTACAAGAAGGCCGCCGAAAAGGCGATCATGAAGACCATGGGCAAGGTCGGCCTGTGCACCGTCGAAAGCTATTCGGGCGGTGAGTTTTTCGAGCCGAACTTCCTGGATACGTCCGACCGGGTTTTCGCCAAATACCTGCCGAATATGACGTCGCCGGTTGGGGGCGTGCGGTTCAACGTCGTCGCCCAGTCGGTTGCTGATTGGCACGAACGCGCCCTTGCGGTCGAAAACGAGGCGGACATTCCGATCCTCGGTCTGTTCAAGGAACGCTCGGAAGGCGCGGGCCATTCCTACGGAACAACGGCAGTCCGGGGTTTTGTCGACCTGACCGAAGAGGCGATCACGTTCTCTGGCGACGGCGAAGATGTGGATCCTGACCCGCTGCGTCTGTTGACATTACGTCAGATGGAGGACGCGTTCGGGATCTCGGAAGAGGGCTATGTCAACACGTCATTCGATCAACTGAGCAGTGAGCAGATCGACAGCTTTCAGATCACGCCGGGCTATCGCGATTTCAGCAGGATGATGGCCGAGGAGCGCCATCGCCGGCCCGCTGCGCTTCGCGATGTGCTGGAATTCCCGGCCGACATCCGCTTCAAGGATACGGTCGAGGACATCAAGCGCGAGATGATGTTGTTCAATCGCGCGGGCAATAACGATTTCGTCGTTCGCGGTCTGGCGTGCGAGGCCTTGGGCGACAATGAATTCCTGCTGAAGCTGACGGGGCCGAGGGGCAAGGAGCTTGGTCGTCTGGATGCCCTGGCTCAATCGCTGGTGGAGCGGTTTGGAGACGATCTGCAGGGCCATTTCGTGACGCGCGGCGCGTTGCAGGTGAAGGCGAAGGGATGGGCTCTGGATTACATCTCGCGCCTGCGGACCGCGCCGAAGGGCATCAAGCTGGAAGACGTTCAGCCTGCGTCTGAGATTACGCCGCGCCTTACTTCTGGCGCCATGTCCCACGGCGCGCTGGTTGCGACCGCGCACGAGGCCGTGGCGCATGGCACGAATATGGTTGGCGGCCTGTCGAATTCCGGCGAGGGCGGCGAGCACATCAGTCGATACGGGACAATAAGGTCCAGCCGGATCAAGCAGTTCGCTTCAGGGCGCTTCGGGGTCTGGGCGGGATATCTCGCAGACCCGAACCTGCAGGAGCTTGAGATCAAGATCGGCCAGGGTGCAAAGCCCGGCGAGGGTGGGCAGTTGCCCGCGCCAAAGGTGACCGTGGAGATTGCTGCGGCGCGGGGCGGCACGCCGGGCGTGGAACTTGTCAGTCCGCCGCCGCATCATGACACCTATTCGATCGAGGATCTGGCGCAACTGATCCACGACTGCAAGGCAGCCCGCAAGCGGGTCATCGTCAAACTCGTCAGTTCAGAGGGGATCGGCACCATCGCGGTCGGCGTTGCAAAGGCGGGGGCCGATGTCATCAACGTCGCGGGCGGCACCGGTGGAACCGGGGCGGCGTCGGTCACCTCGCTCAAATATACCGGGCGCGCGGCCGAAATCGGTATCGCCGAGGTCCACCAGGCGCTTTGTGCCAACGGCATCCGCCAGAAGGTCCTGCTGCGCTGTTCGGGCGCGATGCAGACCGGGTCGGATGTGGTGAAGGCGGCCTGCCTTGGAGGCGACAGTTTCGAGTTCGGGACGACCGCCCTGATGATGCTGAAATGCGTCATGGCCAAGAACTGCAATGTGAAGTGCCCCGCCGGTCTTACCACCAATGCCGAGGTCTTCGATGGCGATCCCCGCGCTCTGGCCCAGTACCTTCTGAACATCGCGCATGAGGTGCGCGAGATCCTTGCGCGCATGGGATTGCACAGCCTGCTTGAAGCACGGGGCCGCGCGGATCTGCTGCATCTCTTGGATCACCCTGCCTCGGTCGGTAAACTGAACCTCCGGGCCATGTTGACCCGCGTCCCGGAAAATCCGGTCGAGGACCCTGTCTATCTGGAACGGGATTTTGCCGTTGACGACAGCCTGCTTGAGCAGGTGCAGTCCCGGCTTTTCGAGGGCGGTGAGACCAGCATCGAACTGCGCCCGAACACACCGTTGAACAACTGCAACAAGACCGTGGGCGGCCAGCTTGCGGTGGATCTGGAGCGGATCCTGAATTACGAGGCAACGGACCTGCCGTCCGCCGCGCTGGAGGATCCGAGGGGACGCCGGTTCCTGGATCAGCGCTCGATCCGCGTTGTCACGCAAGGATCTGCCGGTCAAAGCTTCGGTGCCTTTTGCAATGATGGCATGGTGATGGACCATACCGGAACCTGCAATGATGGCGTCGGAAAGGGTGCCTGCGGCGGCGAGATCATCGTGCGCTCGCCAGGCGGCAGCGCAGATCGCGAACATGGTCTGCTCGGCAACTTTGCGCTGTTCGGCGCAACCGGCGGGCGGACCTTTATCGAGGGCGAGGCGGGCGACCGCTTTGCGGTGCGTAACTCTGGCGCCACCGCCGTCGTCGAAGGTGTCGGTGATTTCTGCGCCGAGTACATGACAAATGGCGCAATCCTGAACCTGGGCGGATTTTCGAAGGGTTACGGAAACGGCATGTCCGGCGGTTTCGCCTACCAGTACGATCCGGAAGGCCGGTTGCCGGAGATGCTGAGCGAGGATTCCGTGTTCAGCGGAACGTTGACCGACGGAAGCGCGCAAGCCGACATCCATCGCGATGCCGTCCACCAGTTGCTGACCTTGCATCACGAGGCGACCGGGTCTGCGAAGGCAAAAGAGCTGCTGGAAAACTGGGAGACTGCGCAGGCTGACTTCGCGTGGATCATGCCCAAAGCGCTTCTGCAGTATCAGGATGCTGACGAAATTCTCGCGGCTCGGTCGCGCAAGGAACTGGTCGAGGAGTTGTCGACGGCGCTGGCCGCCCACCAGATCGCGGAGCTGAAAGCCGCATGGAAGCGCGAAAACCCCGTCCTGCGCGGCGTGACGCCCGGCATCGGTGAGACCGAGAGCCAAAGCATGTACCGCCTGCTCAACAGCTATACGGTGCTGGAAATGGCCCAGACCCTGGCCGCCAAGCGGCTGGACGGCGGTGCGGATCGCATCGCACTGGACAAGTCCGCACGGAACCTTGTCCTGACCGAGGATTTCAGCCTGATGAGCGGCCTCTCGAAGCACGCAAAGCAGGCGATCGACGGCTATGATGACGCCGGGATGGCGACATTGGTCGCGCACAAACGACTGATGGACTTCAAACGGACCCTTTCCATGCGCAACATTCTCAGCATGGACAGCCCGGGGACCTATTCGTGGATCGTGCATCAGAGCGGCAAGAACCGGGATGCGCTTGGCATGATCCCGAGCTTCGATGAACTGTTCTGCCATCAGGCGCTGCCCGATCTGGTCGCGCGCACGGCTGCTGAGTAGGGTGAATCCATGCAAATGCCGCACATCCCCACGGATGCACCCTTCAGCACCGATCAGCGGGTCTGGCTGGCCGGATTTCTGGCCGGGATTCAGTCACGTCAGGCTTTCGCCGGGCTGCCGGGAGCCGTTGCCGCGGACGCAGGACAAGTCAGTGCCAAGCCGCTGCACATTCTCTACGGCACCCAGACGGGAAACTCGGAGGAGGTTGCGAACGACGCCGCTGATCTGGCGCGCACCAAGGGCTTCGCACCGAAGGTCGAAGAGATGGACGCCATCGACATGGAACAGTTGGCGACGATGGAGAACGCGATCTTCGTCGTCTCGACCTATGGCGAGGGCGAGATGCCGGACAATGCCCACATGTTCTGGGAGGCGCTGACGGCCAGCACTGCCCC
>JBCCMP010000223.1:0-8317 GCA_039026295.1 Pseudomonadota bacterium
GTGTGCCCGGGTCAGGCTTTGATTGCTTCCGGCTCTTCGCCGTCATCAATGACCTGCTCCCCAACAGGCATCTCGAAGTCCAGACCGTGCGCGGCGCGGATCTTGTCCTCAATGGCCAGCGCCACATCAATATTGTCACGCAGGAACTGTTTGGCGTTCTCGCGGCCCTGACCGATGCGCTCGTCGCCATAGCTGAACCAGGAGCCGGATTTTTCGACCACGCCTGCCTTGACGCCGAGGTCGATCAACTCGCCCATTTTTGAGATGCCTTCGCCATACATGATGTCGAACTCGACCTGCTTGAATGGCGGCGCAACCTTGTTCTTGACGACCTTTACGCGCGTAGCGTTGCCGACGACCTCGTCCCGATCCTTGATGGCACCGATCCGGCGGATGTCGAGCCGCACAGACGAGTAGAACTTCAGCGCATTTCCGCCTGTCGTTGTCTCTGGCGAGCCGAACATGACGCCGATTTTCATGCGGATCTGATTGATGAAGATCACCATGCACTTCGAGCGAGAGATCGAGCCGGTCAGCTTACGCATTGCCTGGCTCATCAGCCGGGCCTGCAGGCCGACCTGCGCGTCGCCCATATCGCCTTCCAGTTCGGCTCGCGGTGTAAGTGCCGCGACCGAATCCACGACGACCATCGACACTGCGCCGGACCGTACCAGTGTATCGGTGATCTCCAAGGCTTGCTCGCCGGCATCCGGTTGGGAAATTAAAAGCTCATCGACATCGACGCCCAGTTTACGGGCATAGGCGGGATCCAGCGCATGCTCGGCATCCACAAACGCGCAGATCCCCCCCTTCTTCTGTTCCTCGGCCACCGTGTGCAGGGCCAGCGTGGTCTTTCCCGAGCTTTCCGGGCCATAGACCTCGATGATGCGGCCCTTCGGCAGGCCCCCGATCCCCAGCGCGATATCCAGCCCCAGCGAGCCCGTGGATACCGCCTCGATATCCATCACGGCTTCTTGCTGACCCAGCTTCATGATCGAACCCTTGCCGAAGTTCCGTTCGATCTGTGCGAGCGCGCTGTCGAGTGCCTTTTGTTTGTCCATGTCGCGTCTTTCATCCAGCTTTAGAAGGTTGTCGGGCATCGGGCCTGCTCCTTATTTCATATCCCGTTTACACGCGCAATTCGCCGCTTGTTCTCGTAGTGTTCGCATAAAGAACGGGACAAATAAAGAACAAACTTGATTTACACATCTTGGAGTTGAAAGCCTCACGGTTTACGGAGAGTTAATCCCAGCCTATAAATCTCTATGTGAAATCTGCCGACCGATTTGTATCCGGAATGCCCCGATGATGGTGTCCCTGAAGCACCGCCTGGTGATCCTGGCGATGCCGAAATGTGCTTCGACTTCGCTTGAAGCCGCGTTGCGTGACCAGATGGACGTGGTCATCAGCCGGACCCCCGCCGCCAAGCACACCCCCTACCGCAAGTTTGACCGCTTCCTGCGCAGGTATCTCGAGACCTACACTGACGGCCCGTTGGAGGTCATGTGTCTCTTTCGAGAGCCCTTGGACTGGCTTGGTAGCTGGTGGCGCTATCGCAACCGGGACGGATTGTCCGACCCGGCCCGGTCTGCGCGGAACATGTCCTTCGACGCCTTTGTCACGGCTTATCTCGACGGCACAGACGGTCCGGCAAGTGTCGGCAGCCAGGCACGGTTCGTGACGGACAAGGACGGCAGGATCGGACCAGACAGGATGTTTCGCCATGATCATTTCCTGGCCGCATGCACTTATCTGCAAGATCGTCTCAAAGTGCAGATTGATCCCGGCCACCTCAACCAGTCGCCTTCGCATGGCGACATGGAATTGTCAGACGCGGTCCGTGCGCGGGCGCAACGCAAACTCAAACGAGAATTCGAAATCTACGCCGAGATTGCCAACTAGTTATTCAGCCGCCGTGGCACCGGGCTGCGAGTCCATGGCGACCTTCACCTTCGCCGTCAGTTCGTTCAGCGAAAACGGCTTGGCCAGGAAATAGAACTCGGTATCAGGCAGATTGCGTCGGAAGCTGTCCTCGGCATAGCCCGATATGAAAATCACTTTCAGGTTCGGGCGCACCTGCCGCGCTTTCGAAGCGAAGGTCGGGCCGTCCATGCCGGGCATCACGACGTCCGAGACTAGGACATCGATTTCGTCGATCCCGTCGTTCAGCAGAACCATCGCGTCTTCGGCGGATTCCGCTTCGATCACCTTGTAACCGCGCATCTTCAATGCGCGTGAGGCAAACGAGCGGACCGGAGCCTCGTCTTCGACCAGCATCACCGCGCCGTGGCCGGTGAGGTCGGATCGCTCCAGCTCTGCCTCGGCCTGCATATCCTCCACCTCCGCGACCGTCGGATAGGCGCGCGGCAGAAGGATCGTAAAGCTGGCACCGCCCTTGTCGAGGTTCCTGGCATAGATGTAGCCGCCCGATTGTTTGACGATTCCGTAAACGGTCGACAGGCCCAGGCCCGTTCCTTCGCCCTGCGGCTTGGTGGTGAAGAAAGGGTCGAAAACCTTGTCGATCACCTGCGGGTCAATACCGGTTCCGCTGTCGGACACGGATATCTCCACATAGTCCCCAGCCGGGACCAGAACGCCAAGATGCTGTTCTTCGACAGGCAGTGACCGATTCCGCGTGGCGATCGTGACCATCCCTCCATCGGGCATTGCATCGCGGGCGTTCACGACGAGGTTCATCAACGCCTGTTCCAATTGCTGATTGTCGGCTTTTACCGAGCCGAGGTCTCGGCCGTGGTCGAGGCTCAGCGTGATCGTCTCGCCAATCAGCCTGTCCAGCAGATAAAGCGTGTCGGTCACGACGTCCTGTACCGACAGCAGCTTTGGCTGCAGTGTCTGTTTGCGTGAGAATGCCAGCAGCTGCCGGACCAGCGTGGCCGCCCGGTTCGAGTTCTGGCGGATCTGCGTCAGATCCGAGAAATCCGGGTGCGAGGCGTCCTTGCGCAACAGCAGCAGGTCACAGTGACCGCTGATCGCCGTGAGGACATTGTTGAAATCGTGGGCGACGCCGCCGGCCAGCTTGCCGACGGCCTCCATCTTCTGGCTCTGCGCAAACTTGTCCTCAAGCATGCGAAGTTCCGATGCATCGGTCAGGACTGCCATCAGCGAAGGCTGACCCTGAACGACCATGTGGGTCAGCGACACCTGTACAAAGGCATCTGCCAACCCGCCCTGCAGCCGCATCATCTCGCCTGTACCGGCGTGCTGGCCGTTGCGCACTTCCTGCAGCAGTCCATCCAGCGCGCGGCCAAGCGGTTGGACGATCTCGTCAAGCATGCGTCCAACCATGAAGCTGTCGCCCAGCATCTTGCGGGCCTGAGCATTGCCCCAGAAAACGCGGCCTTCCACATCGAGATGGAGCAGGGAAACCGGGATCGCCTCCAGTGTATCGGCGGCGCTAACCTGTCCCGCGGTTTCGATATCCGGGACGAACAGGAAGACCTCGCACGTCTCGCCAAGGGGGTTACGCTCGATCCGCAGGCTGCTTAGGGCAAGGCGATCACGCCCGTCAACGCCGGGCAGCATGATCTTACCCGAGGTGAAGACACCATTCTCGGTCTGATCTCGCAGAATCTCGACCGCGGCTGGGCTGAAGATGTCGCGAAACTGCGCGTTGGACACGGCGTCTTCGATCGCTGAAAAGCGCAGGTAGGCGAACGGCGCATCCTCGTAATGAGCCGTGCGATCAGATGGCAAAAGGTTGGCCAGCCGGCCTTGCGGAATAAGCTGCCATACCAGCGTATCGGTTCCGCCGAGCTGCACCGTCAGGGCGATCTGGTGACCCCCTTCCGCCAGCGATAACTGCTCAAGTGCAAATCCGTCCTGCACCGCCAGACGGGACATCCGGTAAAGCTCTGTCGCCGTGACGCCGGTCAGCGGGCCGATCGCGTCCGAAATGGTTTTTCCCGCGCCGGCCAGGTCCTCCATGGCCTTGTTCTTGACCTGTATCGTTCCATCCAGGCCCGTCGTCGCAACCGCCCAGTCCCGATTGCCCAGCAAAAATTCCTTTGCGACGTACGGACGACTGCGCAGCTTGTGCAAAAGGAAAGCCAGAACCGCCAACAACGAGATAATCAAGATCAAGGCGACTAGCAGTGGCAATCCTGTAAGCGTCAGACAGTCAATCGGGCCACTGCAGGCACCGACGCCGGTCTTAACCGCAGAAGCGGGAAAAATGGTGGCAGGTGTCAACGTGTTTCCGAGGGTAATCATCCCAATGGATGCCTTGGTCCGATCAATACGGGCAACCCAAGGACACGCTTGGGCGCATTTCCAAACACCCCAATACAGCGAAACGCTGAAGGAGTCATCAATGTTTGCGGGAGCGCCGGTGGGGCCGGGCAGGCTATCCTGTCACGCGCGACATCAGTGCCCCAAAGAACCCGTCGCCGCCATCGCTTGGTCTAAGCGTCAGTGTTCGCTCGATCTGCCATGCCGTCGTGCATGCGTCCTGAACGATTTCCGCGTTTTCACACGCCAACAACGAACACGTCGAATAAAGGACCTTGCCGCTCGGCTTGGCCAACTCCTGCGCTTGCAGAAGGATTTCTTTCTGTTTCACTCGAAGTTCGATCAGCCGCGCCGCGGTCAGCCGCCATTTAGCATCAGGGGTGCGCCGCCAAGCCCCGGTACCAGAGCATGGCACATCGGCTACGACGACGTCGCATTGACCTGATAGCTCCGAAAGATCCTTGGTCTCTACAGGTTCGAAAGAGATACCGGCCCGGGCGGCACGCGACGGCAGATCGGCCATCCGGCCCGTGTCAATGTCATGGGTCAGCAATCGGCCGCTGCCCTGCATCATCGCTGCAAGCGCAAGCGTCTTGCCGCCGCCTCCGCAACACAGATCAAGGACAGTGGTCCCGGGCGTGCACGGTGCCATGGCCACAATTGCCTGGCTGGCGGAATCCTGGATCTCGACCAGACCGTTCAGATACGCTGCGCTCTGGCGCACTCGACGCTCCCCTGTCGTTACGCGCAGCGCGAGCGGGGTCAACGGTGCTGGCGCGGTCTCGATCTGATCTTGCTCCAGACTTTTCGCCGCTTCTGACCGTGTCGCCTTCAGCGCGTTGACGCGCAAATCAAGGGGTGCGCGAACGCGTAAAAGATCAAGTTCGGTATCCGGCACATCGACGAGGTGAGGGTCCAGCCAATCAGGGTAATCCAGGCGGACCGCGCGCGGTGCCACGCCAAGATCGCGTTCATGCTGCTCCTCATCCGTCAACACCGCAGGCCCGTACCGCTCACCGGTGAATACTTCCGATGGGTCCTCACCACGTGAAATCAGCCGTCCCCGGATCAGATCCCGCCCTCTTGCGCCTTCCTCGGCGACGTTGGCGGACCACAGCGCAGAGCGTTTGCAGCGAACTGCATCCCAGACCAGATCGGCGATAGCATGCCGGTCTTTGGACCCCGCATAGCGGTTTCGCCGTCCCCAGGCTGCCAGCTTGCGATCCAGTTGCGCCTTCTCGGACAGCCAGTCGTCCAGAATGCTTATGGCAGCCTGCGCACGTGCGGCGGGCGTCATGGGGCGCTGCCGTCAGTTGCCGCGATAGTTCGGGGCCTCTCGCGTGATCGTCACATCATGCACGTGACTTTCTGTCAGTCCGGCATTCGTGATGCGCACGAAATTGCAATCCGACCGCATTCCGTCGATCGTGCGGTTCCCGGTGTATCCCATGGCGGCTCGCAGCCCACCAACCAACTGGTGGATCACCGCACCGGCTGGGCCTTTGTAGGGCACCTGGCCCTCAATGCCTTCGGGGACCAGCTTGTGGGTCTCTGACACCTCTTTCTGGAAATAGCGGTCGGCCGAGCCGCGTGCCATGGCCCCCACCGATCCCATGCCGCGATAGGATTTGTAGGACCGGCCCTGAAACAGGAACACCTCGCCCGGCGCTTCATCTGTGCCGGCCAGCATAGACCCGACCATCGCGCAATTTGCTCCTGCCGCGATCGCCTTGGCCAGATCGCCCGAGAATTTGATCCCGCCATCTGCAATGACCGGTTGTCCGGTCGTCGCGGCTTCCTCTGCGCAATCCAGCACAGCGGTCAACTGGGGCACACCTACCCCGGCAACGACACGTGTGGTGCAGATCGAACCGGGCCCGATCCCGACCTTCACCGCGTCTGCACCGGCATCGATCAACGCACGCGTTGCCGCCGCCGTCGCCACGTTCCCGGCCACAACCTGAACGGCATTGGAATAGGCCTTCACCCGGTTCACCGCTTCGGCGACCGATGCCGAGTGTCCGTGGGCCGTATCGACCACGATCAGATCGACGCCGGCATCGATGAGTGCCTGAGATCGCTCGAGCCCCGCATCGCCGACAGTCGTCGCTGCCGCGACGCGCAACCGGCCCAATTCGTCCTTGCAGGCCTGCGGATTAAGCACGGCCTTCTGGATGTCCTTGACCGTCAGAAGGCCGGTGCACTCCCCCGCTTCGTTCACGACCAGCAGCTTCTCGATCCGCCGCGACTGCAGCAATTTGCGGGCTGCTTCTAGATCCACCGGCTCGCGAACCGTGGCAAGATTATCAGACGTCATCAAAGCCGATACCGGCATTTTTACGTCTTCGGCAAAGCGCATGTCCCGATTGGTAAGAATACCCGCCAGCCGCTTTTCCGGCCCAACGACTGGAAAGCCGGTGATTTTGTATTGCTCCTGAAGGCGAAGTGCATCGCCCAGGGTCTGGTCAGGTGACAGGGTGATCGGATTGTAGACAATTCCGCTTTCGAACCGCTTAACCCGGCGCACTTGCCGGGCCTGTTCCTGAATGTCGAGGTTGCGATGGATCACGCCCAGACCGCCTGCCTGCGCCATGCAGATCGCCATCTCCGCCTCAGTCACCGTGTCCATTGCCGAGCTGATCAGCGGGATGTTTAGCTCGATCCCACCGGTCACGCGGGTACGGGTCAAAGCTTCAGCGGGAAGCACCTCGGACGCACCCGGAACCAGCAGAACATCATCGAAGGTAAGCGCCTCACGAATCTCCATCGATCCTCCGGGAGTGAACGGTGTTGGCGGCGCTCTATCTCATGGGGCGCGCGAAAAGGGAAGGGGCTTGCGGCGCATAGCAGGCTTGCTGGCCTGCGGCGGATATGCGCGGCGCTGGCTTGCGCCAGCACCCAATCCGGCGCACAGTATTTAAAACGCCGAAAACAGGCATCACAACAGGCATTCAGGCAGCTTAAAGGCAGCGCATGTCCGGTTCCCCGGAAATCGAACGCATGATCGATCTTTTGGCGAAGTTGCCGGGGCTCGGCCCACGCTCGGCCCGCCGGGCGGCACTGCATCTGGTCAAACGCAAGGAACGCCTGCTTGAGCCGCTGGCCATGGCGATGACCGAAGTTGCAGCAAACGTCCAAATCTGCCGTATCTGCGGGAACCTCTCATCCTCGGAAGTCTGCGAGATCTGCCAGAATCCGCGCCGTGCCAACGGGACGATCTGCGTCGTCGGCGACGTGGCGGATCTCTGGGCGATGGAACGCGCTGCGGTCTTCCGGGGCCGCTACCACGTGCTGGGCGGGCTGCTTTCACCATTGGACGGAATCACCCCAGACACATTGCGCATCCCGGCGCTGGCAGGCCGAGTGCGGCAAGAAGAGATTAAAGAGGTCATCCTCGCGCTGAACGCCACCGTCGATGGCCAGACCACAGGCCATGTTATCGCCGAGTACCTCGAGGGGACGGGCTGCGCCGTCACGATGCTTGCCAAGGGCGTCCCAATCGGCGGCGAGTTGGATTACCTGGACGATGGCACAATTTCCACTGCGCTCGCGTCCCGGCAGAAGATCTGAAAGCGACGCGGCTGGGGCTTCCTGCGTGCGGAGGCGGCCGTGTCGCGTGCCAACTGAACCGTCTGGGACCAGACGACCGCATTCATTGACAGGAGGGTGAGCGTCCAGACACCGAACAATCGGGGTGCCTCTCGATGCCGTGCTGTTTTCAACGGTGTAATACGGCCAGCACAGAAACGACCGCTACAAAACAGGCCCCAATTAATAGCCTCCGCGTGGAATTCCAAACATCCGGTAAAGTCGCAACAAAGAAACACTTGCGGAAGTGCAGGCGTCCGGAAACGCTCTGTTTGGCAGATCAAATCAGGCGGACAAAACCCGCCCAACACCAGAGATCATCTGTTCCCGCGCACCACTTTCTCGTAGCCTTCGGCCATCTCGCGGGCGAGGGGCGCGGGCAGCACCTGATGGTGGGCCATGACGGGTATGCCGTGACGCACGGGCTGACCCATGTTCGCAAGCTGACCCTTGACCGTGACGGGCGCGGATTGACGGGGGA
>JBCCMP010000224.1:0-8312 GCA_039026295.1 Pseudomonadota bacterium
GCGATTGCTGGGGGGGTTACGATCGAACTCCCTCATAACAGAGGTTATGTTTATAAAGAGGGTGAGGTTCTCTCACCCGACGGCCATTGCCACGCCTTCGATCATCGCGCACAAGGCACCGTTTTTGGCTCGGGCGCAGGCGCTGTCATTTTGCGACGCCTGTCTGATGCGATCGAGGATGGCGACCATATCTGGGGCGTGATCCGCGGCACAGCGATCAACAATGATGGCGCGGCCAAAGCCGGGTATCTGGCGCCATCTGTGGATGGTCAAGCCGCCGCGATTTCCGAAGCCCATGTGATGGCCGATGTTCCGGCCGACACGGTAGATTACATCGAATGCCACGGCACTGGCACCTATCTGGGTGATCCGATCGAAGTGGCCGCGCTGACACAGGCGTTTTCGGAAACCACGCAGGAAACGGGCTTTTGCCGGCTGGGTTCGGTCAAGACCAATATCGGCCATCTGGATACCGCCGCCGGGGTGGCGAGCCTGATTAAGACCACGCTGTCGTTGCATCACAAACAGATCCCGCCCAGCCTGGGCTACGAGAAACCCAACCCGGCGATCGATTTCGAGAACAGCCCGTTCCGGGTGAATGACACTCTGACCGATTGGGTTTCGCACAAGGGCCCGCGTCGCGCCGGGGTCAATTCTCTGGGTGTTGGCGGCACAAATGCCCATGCCATTCTGGAGGAAGCGCCTGAGCGTGCCGCATCCGAGCCGTCAGATTGGCCGTTTCAAATCCTCACGGTTTCGGCGCGGGGTAAAAAAGCTCTGGATGCCAACAGCGCGGCACTGGCCGCGCATCTTCGGGCCAATCCTGAACAAGATCTGGCCGATATCGCCTGGACGCTGAAAGACGGAAGACGTGGGTTCGAAAAGCGTCGCGTCATCGTCGCTGAAACCCATGAAGAAGCCGCCACGATCCTAGAGGAAAATGATCCGCGTCGGGTGTTCACCCATACGGTGATCTCGGACGCGCCGGAGCATGTCTTTATGTTCCCCGGTGGAGGCGCTCAGTACGCCGGTATGGCGCGCGACCTCTATGAGACCGAGCCGGTCTTTGCCGATTGGATGGATCGGGGTCTGGATATCCTGCAGGCCAAGCTTGACTATGATATCCGCGCGATCTGGCTGCCCGAACCGGGCGAGGAAGAGGCTGCGGATGAGCGATTGAAGACGCCCTCGGTGCAGCTGCCGCTGATCATGATTACCGAATATGCGCTGGCGCAGCTGTGGATGGAATGGGGGGTTGAACCCGCAGCGCTGGTTGGCCATTCGATGGGCGAAAACACCGCCGCTTGTGTGGCCGGTGTGATGTCATTCGAAGATTGCATCGGTCTGGTGCATCTGCGCGGGCGTCTGTTCGATACGGTCCCCGCTGGCGGCATGCTGAGTGTCCCCCTGCCCGCCGACGATTTGCGGCCGCTACTGGGAGATGACCTTGATCTGGGTGCCGTCAACGCCCCCAGCCTGAGCGTCGCAACCGGACCTCAGGCGGCACTGGATGATCTGGAGGAACGTCTGCGTAATCAGGGTGTGGACTGCCAGCGCATCCCGATCGATATCGCCGCACATTCGCGAATGCTGGAGCCTATTCTGAAGGAATTCGGCGACTATTTGCGCTCAATCGAATTGAACGCCCCGCAGATCCCGTTCCCCTCGAACCGCAGTGGCAACTGGATCACCGAGGCCGAGGCCACGGACCCCGAATACTGGGTCGGCCATCTGCGCAACACCGTTCATTTCGCCGATTGCATCACCACGCTGTCCGAGAACCCAGAGCGTATTTTCATCGAAGTTGGCCCCGGCAAAGCGCTGGCCTCTCTGACCGGGCAGCACGATAAGGTCGACGCCAATCAGGTGATCAGCAGCCTGCGCCACCCGAATGATGACGTGGCTGATGACGCCTATTTCATGGCCATGCTGGGCCGGATCTGGGCCTTAGGCGGCGCGTTCGACTGGGAACAAATCTGGGGCGAGGCGAAGCGCAACCGGGTGCCTCTGCCCACATATGCCTTCCAGCGCTCGCCTTATTTCATCGAACCCGGCACAACACAGATCGAGACAGCCAGCCAATGGCTGATGCGCACTGAAGATACAGCCGATTGGGGCTATCGCGTGGCCTGGACACCGAAATACGCAGCCTGCGATGTCGATGTCACCGGCGATCTGTCGGACGCGGCACAGGAAAGCTGGCTGATCTTTGCGGATGAGGCCGGGCTTTGCAGCAAGCTAACCGAACGTCTGAAGCAAGCCGGGCACAAGGTGGTCACGGTCACGCCCGGTGATGCCTTTGCGCGCATCAGCGACGATCACTATCAGCTAGCTCCCGAACGCGGGCGCGAAAGCTATGACGCGCTGATCCGTGATCTCGTTGCCCAGGAACGTATCCCAACCCGGATTGTGCATGGCTGGCTGCTGACACAGGCCGAGACCTTCCGCCCCGGGGGCAGTTTCTTCCATCGCAATCTGGAACAGGGCTTTTACAGTCTGTTCTTCCTGGCGCAGGCCATCGGGGACGAAGATCTACCGATGCCTCTGCATCTCCATGTTCTCAGCTCAGGTGCATTGCAGGTGAGGGATGAGGCCCTGCCCTATCCCGAGAAAGCCACGGTGACCGGCCCGACCCGCGTGATCCCACGTGAATTCCCCGGCCTGACCTGCGCGCTGTTGGATATCGACTTGCCGCAAAGCGCGGGCAAACGCCGCACGCCTGCTTTGCCCGAGGGGCTGACGGATCAGGTTCTTGAGGACCTTCTGGCCCCTCCTGCCTCCTTTACGGCGGCGATCCGCGCGGGCAAGCGGTTTGAACAGGGATATCGCCCGCAGGCTCTGGCGGAACCGTCTCTGGACGATCTGCCGTTGCGCGGTGGCGGTACCTACTTGATCACCGGCGGTTTTGGCGGCATTGGCCTGACACTGGCAGAAGCGCTGATTTCCAAAGTGGACGCCAATATCGTCCTGCTCGCGCGTGGAGACCTACCGCCGCGGGATCAGTGGGAAACCGTACTGAATAACTCGGCCCCGCAGGACAGGACGGCCCGCCGTATCCGCGCCATCGAAAAGCTGGAAGCGGCTGGGGGCAAAGTGCTTCCGATGTCTGTCGACGTCAGCAATGTTGAAGAGATGCGCCGTTGCGTCGAAAGCGCCACGCAGGAATTCGGCCGGATCAACGGCGTGATCCATGCGGCTGGCCTGATCGACGATGCGCCGATCATGACCAAGACCATGATGGAGATCGAGGATGTCTTTACGCCCAAGATCCATGGCACGCAGGTCATTGACCAGATTTTCCCGGATGGATCGCTAGATTGGCTGGTTCTGTTCTCATCCAGTTCGACAGCAACGGCACCTGTAGGTCAGGTCGATTATGTGGCCGCCAATAACTACCTGAACGCCTATGCCCGCGCGCGTTCGGGCGGCAAAACGCAGATTTTATCGGTCAACTGGGGTATCTGGGCCGATGTGGGCATGGCCGCCGATGCAATGGAGGCTCGGACAGGCACTGCCGAGCCCGCGCCTGTAACCCCCGCGCACGTTCCGATGCTGGACCAGGCAAGCTTTGACGAAGCCGGCAACCGGCTGCTCAGCGCGACTTACAACGCCCATGATCGCTGGTTCCTGAACGATCACCGGACCAAGGCCGGTCATGCTCTGGTGCCCGGCACCGGCTATCTGGAACTGGCCTCCGAGGCCTTGCGCGTGCAAGGCGAAACCGGTCCGTTTGAAATTCGCGATCTATATTTCCTGCGCCCCCTTGCAGTCTCGGACAGTGAAGATCAGCAGGTCCGTCTGCGCCTGCCACGCAGCGATGTGGGCTATGACCTAACGGTTGAGAGTGGATCGGACGATGCGTTCGAACTAAACGCCCAAGCCAGCTTGTCTCTGCTGCCACTGATTGCGCCCGCACTGCTGGATGTGGAGGCCATCGCTTCCCGTTGCGGTTCGACCCATCAGGCCGAAGGTGCAGGACGTCTGCGATCCCCGCAGGAAGCACATCTTAATTTCGGTCCTCGCTGGCGGGTGCTGACCTCAACTGCACTAGGGCAGGATGAGGGCCTGGCTCATCTGGCGCTTCCGGAGACTCTGCAAACGGATATCGAGGCAGGCTATCACCTGCATCCGGCTCTGATGGATTTGGCCACGGGCTGGGCGATGGAGCTGATCGCGGGATATCAGGCCTCTCACCTTTGGGTGCCGGTCTCGTACCGCTCCGTGCGTGTCTACGCGCCGCTGCCTGCGCAGATCGTCAGTTGGGTCCGCAACGCAGGTGACAACCGGGCCGAAGGCGAAACCGCCAGTTTCGACGTCACCATCGCCGCCCCGGACGGCACGATCTGCATCGAGGTCGAGGGCTTCTCGATCCGCCGGATGGAAGATGCAGTGGACTTTGCCTTCACTGAAAGCGCCCCAGCGATCACGTCCGAGGTCGACGCGCCGGCACCGCTGTCCCCAGCCGAGGAACGGCTGCGTCACAACCTGTCTCAGGGTATTCCGGCCGCAGAAGGGGCGGATCTGTTCTTCAAGGCATTGGCCAGCGGGCAATCGCAGATCATCCTGTCCTCGCTGGATCTGGAGGGACTGATCGCGCAGGCCGCCGACAGCGGCGCGTCCACCGAAAGCTCGGATCAGAAATTCCAGCGGCCCGAGTTGGACTCGGATTACGTCGCCCCGGAAAATGACATCGAACGCCGCCTCGCCGGGTTCTGGCAGGAACTACTGGGTGTTGATGAGATCGGTGTCGAAGACAGTTTCTTTGATCTCGGCGGGCATTCCCTGATCGCGGTGCGCCTGTTCGCGCAGATCCGCAAGGCCTATAACGTAGACTTCCCCATCTCGGTCCTGTTCGAGGCCCCGACCATCCGCAAATGCGCCGATCTGATCGCTGCCCGCGGCGTGCCGAAAGACGGCGACGAAGGCGATGCGCCGACCGCAGCTCCAGCCACACCGGAACGCCGTTTCACCCATCTGGTGCCCATGCATTCCGGCGAAGGCGGACCAAAGACGCCGTTCTTCCTGGTCGCAGGTATGTTCGGCAACGTGCTGAACCTGCGCCATCTTGCGCATCTAGTGGGTGCCGACCGGCCCTTCTACGGACTGCAGGCGCGCGGCCTCTATGGCGACGAGGACCCCCATCGCGATCTGCGCGAGGCGGCAAGGGATTACATCGCCGAGATGCGGCAAGTGCAGCCCACAGGGCCTTATATGCTGGGTGGATTCTCGGGCGGTGGTATCACCGCTTACGAAATTGCACGCCAGCTAACTGAAGCCGGAGAAGAGATCGCGGCCCTTGTCATGCTGGATACCCCGTTGCCGGTGCGGCGTCCCCTGACCAAACGGGATCGTATAATGATCCAGTGGCTGGAATTGCGCAACAAAGGCGCCAGTTATCCGATCCAGTGGGCGAAAAACCGGATCGCCTGGGAAATTCAGAAACGCCAACCCAAAGAGGAAACGTCCGAGACCGGTCAACAGTTCCACGACACCGAAATCGAAGCCGCATTCCTGGACAGCGTCAGCAGCTATACCCTGCACCCGTGGGACGGGCCACTAACCTTGTTCCGCCCGCCTCTGGTCGGCAAATGGGAACTTGCGCCGGGCCTGCTGATACATCACGAACGTCATTACCTGACCCATGACAATGACTGGACACCATGGGCGCCCAATATCGAAGTGTTCGAGGTTCCGGGCGACCATGACTCGATGGTGCTGGAGCCCAATGTCCGGGTTCTGGCAGCGCAGATGAAAACCTGTCTGGAAAACGCGGAACGTCAGATCATGCGGCCCCGCCCCGCCTTGCAGGAAGCGGCGGAATGAGCATGGCTGACCCTAAACTTCTGACGGTTGTTCTGAACTACAAGACGCCGGACATGACTCTGCGATCCGTCGCGGCCGCACGACAGGCAATGGAGGGTATCGCGGGCGAGATCATCATTGTGGATAATGATTCACAGGACGGCTCGTTCGAGGCCATCACCGCCCACGTCAAGGATCAGGGCTGGGATCAGGACAATAGAGTTCGGGTTATCCAGTCGGGGCACAATGGCGGCTTTGGCGCGGGCAACAACGTTGGCATTAATGCAGGTCTGTCCGACGGCACGCGGCCCGATTATGTCTATATCCTGAACTCCGATGCCTTCCCAGCCAAGAACGCCATACACCTGCTGTTGGATCATCTGCAAACGACACCCGAGGCAGGTTTTGCCGGCAGCTACATTCATGGCGAAGACGGCGACCCGCACCTGACCAGCTTTCGTTTTCCGTCGATAGCCAGCGAATTCGAGGGAGCCATCCAGTTTGGCCCTATCACACGCCTTTTTGAAAACCGAACCGTGCCGATTCCTATCCCGTCCGAAACGCGCCCGGTTGATTGGACAGCCGGAGCCAGCCTGATGATGCGGCAAAGTGTTCTGGATCAGATCGGCCTCTTTGATGAACAGTTTTTCCTGTATTTCGAAGAAACCGATCTGTGCCGCCGCGCCGCGTTGGCAGGTTATCGCACCGACTATGTGAGACCCAGCGAGGTGATGCATATCGGATCCGCCTCAACAGGCATGAAAACCTGGAACCGGGTGCCGACGTATTGGTTCGACTCGCGCCTGCATTATTTCATCAAGAACCACGGTAAGTTTTATACCACATGCGCCACTTGCCTACATTTGATCGGCGGTTTCCTGCACTGGCTGCGCTGTGCGATAACCCGCAGGGACAGTGGCGTTGCACCCCATTTTTTGCGTACCCTGGCCTGGCATGACCTGTCCGCCTGCTTTCGCGCCCCGATTGGCAAAGCCGCGCAGGACAGCACATCCAAGCCAGTTATTGGAGAGTAACCATGCCTTTCAGCACGTTCTTAATCGGCCACGAGTCCCTTGTCATTCAGTGCGGGGAAATGCTGCGAGAGGCAGGGCACGGCATTCAGGGGGTGGCAACCCGTAATCCGGATGTCGAGGCCTGGGCCAGATCTCATTCCCTGCCCCTACACGCCCCCGGTCAGGATTTGTCGAACCGGATCGAAGGCGTCTCGTTCGACTGGCTGCTCAGCATCGCCAACCTTGATCTGCTGCCGCAGACACTGTTAGACAAGGCCAGCAAGGGCGCGGTCAATTTTCATGACGGCCCGTTGCCGCGCTATGCGGGTCTGAACGCGCCGGTCTGGGCCATTCTGAACGGTGAAGCACAGCACGGGATCACCTGGCACACGATCTCTGGCGGGGTCGACGAGGGCGGGATCGTCGCACAGAACCTGTTCGATATCAGCGACCGCGAGACCGCCCTGACCCTGAACACAAAATGCTATGGCGCAGCCATCGAAAGCTTTGGCGATGTCATCCGGGCGCTTGACACGGACCAGCCCACGACCCCGCAGGATCTGTCACAGCGCAGCTATTTTGCCAAAAATGACCGGCCCGCAGCAGCGGCTCGGCTGGATTTCAAAAAGCCGGCGCGTGACCTGGCCGCTTTGGTCCGCGCGCTGGATCACGGGGATTACTGGAACCCGCTGTGCCGCCCGAAAATTGAACGTGACGGTCAGATCTGGCTGATTGGTTCGGCCGAGGTCAGCGATCAGACAAGCGACACGGCGCCCGGCACAATTCTTGCAAGCAACGCCGACACTGTCACAATAGCAACGGCAGATGGTGCAATCGAAGTCAGTGATCTGCGTAACGGTCTGGGGGCACCGGTTCCAATTGATGGCATTTTGAATGGCGGCAGTGCCCTGCCATTGCTGACGGAAGAACAGACTGGTTCGATCGATCAGGTTGTCGCCAATACGCTGTCAGCCGAACCAGATTGGCGCGCGCGTCTGGAAGCGCTGATCGCCATCGACATTCCGCTGATCTACACATCCGATCCATCCGGTGCGCCGCAATCGCACACACTGCACATGCCCGAGGGCCTAGCTCCGAGCACGGCCAAGGCGGCGCTGGCGGCCCTGATCGCGCGCTTGGGCGATACTGCGACACTTGATCTGGCTTTGCGCCTGAACACGGCCACATCACCTTATCTTAACGGCTGGGTTCCGGTGCGGTTTTCGGCGGATCAGGCATTCTCGGATGCAGAACGCAGCTTTGAGCAAACCATCGTGCAGGCGAGTGAGATGGGTCCGTTCGCGTGCGACTTACCCGCGCGCTTGCCGGGCGCGGCCTCGATGCCAACACCTGTAATCGGGGTGTCGGATGATATCTCTGCCGGGCTGGTTCCGGGTACAAGTCTGACCCTTGCCACATCCGGGGATGAGGCTGCGTTGTTTGTGGATAGCGGACATGTGTCCAAAGCCGCCCTGCACCTGTTTGCGGCACGGCTGA
>JBCCMP010000225.1:0-8311 GCA_039026295.1 Pseudomonadota bacterium
GAGGCTTACGAGACTTGGCTCCGGCAACTCGAGAAAGCCTTGCACGATCCGCTCGGGGGTTTGATTAATTCGTACGAAAGGGCAATACGCGACCATCAAGACGATCCGCCAGAAGACTTCGACGTGCTAATTGATCAGCTGAAAGGCGCCTCAAAGCTTCGCAACGTCCTCTGCCATGCTTCGTGGCCTAAGCCAGACGAACACGGCAATTGCGTACCAAGTTTTGTCAACAGGCAGATGGAGAGATTTGAGACGCGAGTTAGTGCGTTCTTCTTAAATCAAACTGGTCAGAACGCTGCGGAATTGGCATGCGCCGTGATTAGTTCGGTGACTGTCTTGGGCTACGAGTTCCCTGGTTCAAGCTCCGGCGGCAAAAGGATCATGTAACCTTCTTTACTCCGCCGCCACCAACGTCTCCGGCTCACCTTCCGGCAAAACCGTCTCTCCCGGCTTTACAATCGTGAACTGCACGTCTTCTCGCGACACGTCCAACCCGCCTCCAGCCAGCCGTGCGACGGTGAAATAGCTGTCCTCCAGCGCACCCTCGTGGGGGAAATCTTCCCGGAAGTGCGCCCCGCGTGAGTTCTCGCGCGCCAGCGCAGCCTCTGCGATCACGCCTGACACTTCCACAAGAGAGGCCATGTTCAGCCAGTCGTGCCAGGTCAGGTTGAAGGCGCGGGTGGTGTCGTCGACGCCGACCTCACTCAGATCCGACCGGATCGTCGCGATCCTGGACAGTCCGCTTTTCAGCCCGCTGGCGGTGCGCATCACGCCGACATCTTCCCACATGGCGTTCTGCAGGGTGGTGCGCAGGGTCTGGATGTGGCCCGGGGGCTTGGCAAAGGCGGCCTCGGCGCGGGCAATCTCCATGTCCAGCGACGCCGGATCCGGGTCGCGCAGGGTGAACCCGGCGATGTCGCAGCCCATGATGTCGCCTGCGATGCCGCCGAAGACGGTTGAGTTGGCCACCCCGTTGCCGCCCAGGCGATTGGATCCGTGCGCGCCGCCGCTATCCTCGCCCGCCACGTAAAGCCCCTCCATCGCCGTGCGGGTGTCCGCATCCACCACGACCCCGCCCATCATGTAATGGGCAGTGGGCACGACCTCTACCTTGCCCGCAGCCAGATCGAAGCCACAATCGGCGCAGCGTTTGACCATGCCCTTGAACTTTTTCGCGACGTTGTCCGGCCCCAGATGGGACATCGAGATGAAGACACCTTCCTGTCTGGGGTCGTTGTTCTTGCGCATCTCGGAATATATGCCGCGAGAGACGACGTCGCGGGTCGCCCGCTCGCCCCGGCCGTCATAGTCGAACATGAACCGGTTTCCGGCATGGTTGACCAGTTGCCCGCCCGCGCCGCGCAGGCCCTCCTCCAGCACCGTGCCGGTCATCTTGGAATGGTCGCCCGCCAGAAGTCCGGTCGGGTGGAACTGTACCATCTCCATATCGCGCAGCGGAACTCCCGCGCGGAGTGCCATGGCGAGCCCGTCCATCGTCTTGTCGCCCGACGGCGTGTGGTAGCGGTACATGGTCGGCCCGCCGCCGGTCGCCATCAGCACGGCCTTGGCTCGGACCAGCCGGTAGACACCGGTGCGCATGTCGATGAACAGAACGCCCGCCAGCGCGCCGTCGCGCGTCGGGATCAGGCCTATGGCGCGGTGTTCCTGCAGTTTCTCCACCTGCCGTGCGAGCACCTGCTCCATCAGGCGCGAGATGATCTCGATCCCCGTCAGGTCGCCCTTGTGCACCGTGCGGTCAGCGGTCTGGCCCGCAAAGGCCTTGTGGTGCAGGGTGCCGTCCGGGTTGCGGTCGAAGAAGCAGCCGATCTCGTTTTCCAGCTCGTGAATCCGTTCCACCGCCTGTTCGCAGAGCCGCCAGGCCATGTCCTGATCCGGCAGCCATTTGCCGCCGATGATGGTGTCCATAAAGTGCCGCTCGACCGTGTCGCCGGGGCCGGTGGAGACGTTGTAGCCCCCCTGAACCATGCGCGTGCAGCCGGATTTGCCGATCAGTCCTTTGACAGCCAGCGTGATTTTGGCATCGGGCGCTGTCTGTTGGGCGTGGAGCGCGCCGAACAGCCCCGCGCCGCCGGTGCCGAGGATCAGGATGTCGGTATCGTGACGCTGGAGTTGGCGGTCGGTCTGCATGGGCATTGCCTCAGGCTGCTGGGGACTGGCTAGCCGTGATGTAGAGCCTTCTGCGCCGCGGCACAAATCGGATCGGTGAGTCAGGGCACCGCGTCGCCCGGCAGCGTGTCCTGGCTGAAAATATTGGTCCATCCCCCGGGTGCTTTGCGCCAGATGGAGCTGACATACATGACCTCTGCCGGGCCATTGGCGCTTCGGGCGAAGTCTGCGCGGTAGGCCAGAAGAGCGACCTCTGGGCTTAACGCCATCGCGCGCGCCCCGCTGATCTGGTGCCATGCAACGGTCGGCCCATCTGCAAGTTGTCCGCTGTGATCGTCTCGGCCGGCAAAGCCCGTGGGATAGATCCCGAGGAAATCGGGCGAAAGCAGGCTTTCATCCGCTGCGGCATCGCCGGTCTCCAGAGCTGTCCAGACCTGTTCTTCAAGATCCATCAGGGTCTGCAGCATGGCGCCCTCGCTCACGGTTTGACCGCCTGGAAGATGTAGCGGGTGATTACGAAGAAATAGGCACCCTTAGCGTCGAGCGCGTCCTGCTCGGCGGCCCAGTCAGCGAGGGTATCATCCGGAATGTCCCCGGTTGTGCGGGCCTGCTCGGCCGCGCCTTCGACCAGACCGGCGCTGTAGTTGCCGGGTCGGCGATCGGTATTGATGATCGGAAAGGCGGAAACTGTCTCCACGGTCAACCCGGCCGCGCGAAGATGGGGCGCAAGGATGCGCGGCACATTGGTCTGCGTGACGGATGTGTTCCAGGCGACGATGACCTTTGACATGCGGGCGGGCTCTTCGGAGTGCCAGACCACGCTGTCCCAGTCGGTGGTCAGGATCAGCGCGCGGCCGCCGGGTTTCAGGACGCGGACAACCTCGGTGCAGAAGGGGGCAAGGTCGGTCATGTACTCGGCGACCTGGGTGGAGGCGACGGCGTCGAAGCTGGCATCGTTCACGGGCAGGGCGGTGGCGTCGCCCTGAGCATAGGACAGCCAGTCCTGCGTCTTGCGGGTGGTCGCGCGGCGCACCATCGCCTCGGCGATGTCCACCCCGACGACACGGCCGTTGGGACCGGTCTGGTCGGCAATTTCCATGGCCAGAAAGCCCGGGCCCGCGCCTATGTCCAGCACATGCTCGCCGGGCTGGACGTTCAGACGGGCCAGCGTCTCCGCCCGCTGCGCGGTCACATCGTGACCGCGATAACTCTCCTCCAATGCCTCGGCGGCTTTTTCGTCGTCGTAATCCACCGCCATCGCGCGCCCCTTCACATCTCCCAGCCCTGTCACGGGCAGCCTGTCCGATCTGCGCCGAGCACGCCAGTGCCGTGCGGCGGCGTTGGAAAGACTGCTGACATTTCCCCTGACACGGCCGAATGCTGCCTTGAGTTGTAAGTCTTGGAATCGCGCATCCATTGCGGGTATAGTCTTTCTCACGGGGTTGGAGGCTGCATGCGATTCTGCTTGGTGCAGGCAATCGATCAGAACTGCCTGTTTATTACATCGGCCGGAAAGTACGACGCCGGCCATGTGCGCGAAATGATCCGGGCGTCCAGTTCGCTGGACTTTTACAAGCGCCGGGTGGCCATCATTTACGATATGCGGCGGGTACACTTCACGCTGGATCGCGGGGCGGTGCAGTGGTTGGTGACGACCCTGCCCGACGCGCCTGCACACAGCGATGTTGCGATGATTGCAGACACCGAGATCGGGTACGAGATGATCTCGCTCTATGCGGATCTGCGGCAACATATTCCGCAAGCAACGGGCGCGTTTCGCACGATGGAGGAGGCCGTCGCCTGGCTGGCGGTGCCGGAAATGGAGGCGGTGCCGCGGCAGGTCGATGCCATCCTGACCTCGGCCTTTTCCCGGACGAATCCGCCCAACGACGCGTTTCAGATCACGATTCATAAGGCATGTGGCAGGGATGCGGTGAGCCCTGTATCGCTGACCGGCTAATCGCGTAGCGCCGCAATTCGGTCCCTTCCCGTCGCACAGGGCTTGGGGTCCGCCGCAATGCCCCGATCGAAGATAACGCGGCAATCCGGCCTCCGCTGCTCACGTGGCACTGGTTCACGGCGGCCTGCAACCGCATGAGCGACAGGAGTGTTGTGGTTAGCGTGGCATGGCTGCCCGATCGGCCATGAAAACAGGCTGGCGCTTGTCCCACGACTGCTTAGACTGGGCGCATCGATTGAAAGGATATTGAGATGCACAAGACCTTTTTTGCGGCCGCATTCACGTTCAGCGCAACCGCAGCCCTCGCCGACAGTTTCATCATGGGCCCTGGCCGCTGGACTTGCCAGCAGGTCGTTGCCGCTGCAGAAGGAACCGACAACGTGCAAAAGAGCCAGGTGGTCGGTTGGGTTCTGGGCTACTGGAGCCGTTCGACAGAGGGGCGCGGGGATGCCTTTGTTGATACCGTCGAAAAGGTCGGTGGCCGAAAGATCTTCGAGATTACCGTCGATCGCTGCCGTAACTCGGACCCCGAAACCCCGCTGTTCCGGGTTGCCCGCTCAATGGTGAAGAACACCAAGTAGTTCCGGCGTTCAGCCTCAGATTGTCGGGATCGAAAGGCGACGTGTCCAAGTCAGGTGAGTGCATGAAGCGGGTCAGATCGCCTGCATGAAGAACGTGCCCGCCACCAGGAACGATCCGGCCACGGACCCTGCCGCCAACGTCTTGTGCCGCGGGGTCCAGGGCAGCCACTCCAAGGCCAGCAGGCGCAGGCCGCCGAAGAAGTGCACAGCCAACAGAAAGACCAGCCCGAATTCGGCGACCTTGACCAGGGGATTTTCGGTCCACGCCAATGCCGCATCCAGTGCGGCCTCGTTGAGGGCAAGGCCGAGCACATAGAAATGCGCCGGCAGGAAGAGAGCGAGCAGAAGGCCGGAGATCCGGTGCAGGATATAGGCATACCAAAGCGGGTGAGCGCGGTTCTTGTAGCTCATGGCCCGACGACCACAGCGGTCACCGCATAAAGCCCCATGGTCAGCAGCCCCCAGAATGTCGCCCAGGCAAACCCGGTCAGGACGATGCCGTCGATCCTCAACCATTCCTGCACGATGACCCGGAGTCCGAGGGCCGCGTGTATGGACACCGCAACGACGAACGTGCCGTAGAAAAGTGCCCAGGCGGTCGAGCCCTGGGTGCGGGACAGGATTTCGCCTGCCGACAACCCGCCCTGGATCGCGTAGATCATCACGGCGATGTGGCCGATCACGAGGGGCGCCATGATCAGCGCAGTGATGCGCTGCAAAAGGTAGAGGCGGAACTCCATCACTTGCCCCCGAAGGCGCGGCGGGTCGCGGCGCGTTTCAGTCCGGCGATCGACGTCATGGGATCCAACTCGTTCGGGCAATACTGCGCGCAGGACCCCATGGAATGGCAGGCCTGACAGCCGCCGGGGCCGGTCACAGCGTCCAGGATTGCGTTGCGGCCACCGTCCTTTGCATCGTTGACGAGAGTCCAGGCCCGGTTCAGGGCGGCCGGGCCCAGATAGTCCGGGTTGCCGGCGACCGTGTCGCACGCGGCATAGCAGACGGCGCAGTTGATGCACTCGATGGCATTGTCTGCGCTGGCGCGGCCGGGGCTGTCATGGGTAACGGGCGCAAATCCGTCCGTGCGCGCCGCGGTCGGGTGGTGGCGTGCCTCTGCCGCGGTCCACTTGTCAAAGAACGGGTCCATGTCAGCGACCAGATCCTTGACCACAGGCAGATTGCGCAGCGGCGCTATCTTCATCCTGTCGGCCTTCAGCACGCGGTCGACATGGGTCCGGCAGGTCCACCGGGGCACACCGTTGACCATCATGGCGCAGGATCCGCACATTCCGACACGGCAGGCGTACCGATAGGACAGCGTCGGATCAGTGTTCTGCTGGACCCAGGACACGACGTCCAGCACGGTCTGGCTGTCCTGCCTCGGGACCTCAAAGGTCTCGTAGGCACCGCCGTCCGGGCGGGTCCGCCAGATGTCGACTGTCATGGCCAAGGGGAGATGCCTCCGGATCTCTGCTGGCGACAGATTAGGAAGGAAATGGCGCAGCGCCTAGTCCGGAAATGCTACGCCGCCTTTGATCCGTACAGCGCATCGGCACGGTCTTCGAAGGCCTTGACGACCCTGCGCATCGCCTCGTTGAAGATCACGCCGATCACGGCCTGCAGGGCCCGGGACTTGAATTCGAAGTCGACGAAGAAATCGACCTCGCACCCACCGTCTGCCAGAGGCCGGAAATGCCAGTTATTGTTCAGATACCTGAAGGGGCCGTCCAGATAGGTGACGTCTATCCGGCTTTCCTCGGGCCGCAGCGTGACCCGGCTGCCGAAGCGTTCGCGAAAAACCTTGAAGCTGATGATCAGATCGGCGTCGACCACTTCAGTCGCCCCGTCCGGGCGACGCCCCCTGACGCGGCAACCCGCGCACCAGGGCAGGAACTGGGGATAGGCCTCGACATCGGCGATCAACGCATACATCTGCTCGGCCGAATAGGGCATCTCCCGCTTTTCTGCGTGTGTCGGCATTTGCCTTCCGTTAAGTTCACCCACAGCCTGATCTGCTCAGGCCTCGCTCTTACGCCGCAGCCGTTAACATGGCTTTTCAACGGGATGGAAGGGGACAGGATGACGCCGTCCTATTCGATCGATCCGCTGATCGAAGAGGCGAGGATTGCCCAGCGCACTGCCGAACTGGCGGCCGAGATCAACGCCGCCTTCGCGGGTACCGACAAGCTGGTGGTCGTCGGCCTACTGCGCGGGTCGTTCATCTTCATCGCGGATCTGGTGCGTCTGCTGGATGTGCCGGTCGAAATCGATTTCATCGAGGCCTCGAGCTATGGCAATTCGACCGAAAGCTCCCGCGAGGTGCGCATCCTGAAGGACTTGCGCGGCGAGATCGAGGGACGCGATGTGCTGGTGGTCGAGGATCTGGTCGATACCGGCCACACCCTGCACCACGTTCTGGACATTCTGCGCACCCGTCATCCGGCGCGGTTGGAAGTCTGTGCGCTGATGTCAAAACCCTCGCGCCGAGAAGTGACGGTTGATGCGCGGTGGATCGGTTTCGAGATCCCGGACGTCTTCGTTGTCGGCTATGGCATCGATTATGCGCAGCGCAACCGGAACCTCCCCTATATCGGCGCGGTCCGGTTTGCCGATGACTGACCCTCGCCAACACTAGCCTTCCCGATCTCGCCTGGGCTGTTCTGCCTGGGCTGTTCTGCCTGGGCTTTTCTGCCTGGGCTGACCCAAGGTCATGCCGTCATCGCGTATACAAGCCGTGCCGGCCACGCTAGCGTTTTGCAAAACGAACAATAAAAGCGCGGGAGGATGCGATGTTCGGCACGACACGGACCCTGAACTTCAATCAGATCACCTATTTCGGCGACAGCCTGACAGACAGCGACGAGTTCTTTCGTGCCTCCTCGGCCGTGGCTTTCTTCGGCATCCCCCTGACGGCGCTGGGCTATGCGGGCAAGTTCTCGAATGGCCCCGTCTATTCCGAACTGGTGCCGGGGCTTCTGGGCATCACCGGGGGCGATGAACTGAACTACGCGGTCGGCGGCGCACAGGTTCTGACAGATCGCACGATCGCCGAGGTGCTGCCGCCATCGATCATCCGGCCAGATGCGACCGCTGAAGATCTGGGCTGGCGCATGGACATCGATGGGCAGATCGCACGTTTTCTGACCGACACTGTCGGACAGGATCTGTCGACAACCGCGAGCTCGATCCTGATCGGCTACAATGATTTCAATGACTTCGTGCCCGCCAGCGCGGAGACGGCGCTGACCGATGCGCTGGCCTATGGGGCATCGATGGCGGCCGCTGCGCTGGAGGATGCCGCTGCGCTGGCGCAGGCCGGCATCGGCACGATCATCCTGAACACGCTGCAGGGCGGCACGGTGTTCCCGATCGGCCAGGGCGACGCGCCGGAGGCGGTGGCGCTGGGCGGTGCTGCAGCTGCCGCGTTCAATCAGGCGCTGGAGACGGGTGCCGCCGGGCTGGAAGCGCTGGGTGCCGAGGTTATCATCCTCGATTTCGCGGCCATCTTTGACGAGATCGAGGCGAATTTCAGCTCTCACGGTTTCCGAACCCTGGACGATCCCGTGATCCTGCCCGATGCCAATGGCGACGGTTTGGACGAGGTGAACCCGGCGATTGCCGGGGTCCCGCTGGACCAGATCGC
>JBCCMP010000226.1:0-8200 GCA_039026295.1 Pseudomonadota bacterium
GCCAACACTTCATGAAGACCGTTTTACGGGTGATTTCCGGCGGCCTGAACTGACAACCTGCCCTTCCCTGCAATCCGAATTCAAGGTCGGTCATGCCGAGCCTCCGGCCCGATCTGAGCATTGCCGCATCACGGGAAGGTCGAAACCCGGGTGGCCAATTATCCCGCGAAGCCTGACGTTTTCATGCGCCGCAACGCCCAAACAGCTGCCATTTGCGGGACGCACTCTTGAGGTGATCGGCGTTCCGGACTTTCGTTCAATCGTTGTTTGCTCAGGCACGCCGACGTTGCCAGATTGAACTGCCCCGATAACCGCTTGACGCCTGCCCCGCGCAAACCTTAAGGACACCAGAGGTTTGGCGACGTGGCGGAGTGGTGACGCAGCGGATTGCAAATCCGTGTACGCCGGTTCGATTCCGGCCGTCGCCTCCAAGTCTTCTCAGTGCATATCAAGCCTTTTTCCAACCAATCCCGGTGCGTCCGGATGCCGTGAGATGTCACGCGGGCCGCCGCACGCGCACCAGGGCTACCAGCGGGATTGCGACCGCCGCTGCGGCAGTGAACAGCCAGAAACCGTCAATGTAGCCAATCATTGTCGCCTGGCGGGCAGCCTCGCGGCCGAAGCCTGCCAACTGGTCGGTGTTTGCGGGGTCCAGTTCGATGTCGATGCCCGGCATGCGGAAGGCTTCGGAAAAGAGCGAGATGTTGGGGACCAGTTCGGCATAGCTGACCTGACCCGAACGGATCACCCAGGCGATCGAGATCGAGATGAAGACCGACGAGCCCATGTTGCGCAAAAGGTGGAAGATGGCGGTCCCATCGGGCACCAGCGGTTTCGGTAGCGTCGCGAAAGTCACGATGCTGAGCGGCACCCAGACCAGCCCGACACCGAAGCCCTGAATGGCGGAAGCCATCAGGACGTCGTTGGTCGAGACGTCGACACTGAAACCGGTCATGATCCAGCCGGACCAGGTCTGCAGGATCAGTCCGATCGTCATGGGGATTCGCGGGTCGAGGCCACCGAGGAAGAGCAGAAGCGCAAAGCCGATGAAGGTGCCTGCCCCGCGGGCCGAAAGGATCTGGCCGATGATCGAGTCCGGATAGCCCTGCACATTCTGCAACAGGGTCGGCAGCAGCGTGATCGGCGTAAAGTTCAGCATCCCGAAAATGAAGATCAGGAACAGGCCGACAACGAAATTCCGGTCACGCAGGATAGCCGGGTTCAGAAAGGGCTTGGGGGACTGCAGGTTCCGCACGACAAAAAACCAGAGTGCGCCGAGGCAGATCGCGGCATAGGCGAAGATCTCCAGGCTGTCGAACCAACCTGCGCGCTCGCCGCGGTCAAGCATCAGTTGCAGAGCCGTGATCACAATGGCCAGCGCGGCAAAACCAGTCCAGTCGAGCCGGGCCTCTGGCGGCGGCCCCGTGCGACGCTTTATGAAGGCAAGGACGCCGATCAGGGCTATCACCGTGAACGGGACGAGCATGAAGAAGACCCATCGCCAGCCGTAATCCTCGGATAGCGCGCCACCGATCGCGGGCGCGATGATCGGACCGAGGATTACGCCGGTGCCCCAGATCGACATGACGCGCTGGCGAATGCGTTCGGGGAAGCTCTCGATCACGATGGCCTGGGACAGCGGGACAAGCGGCGCGCCAAAGGCGCCCTGTCCGATCCGGTAGAGGACCAGTTCCTCGACAGATGTGGCAAGGCCGCAGAGGACCGATGAGGTGCCAAAGCCGATGATTCCCCAGATCATCAACCGCCGCCGCCCGAAACGCGCATCGAGCCACCCGGCGATAGGCGTGACAACGGCGGTGGCGACGATGTTGAAGGTGACGATCCACGCGATCTGGTCGGGCGTCGTCGATAACGAGCCCTGCATTTGCGGCAGGGAAACGTTCGCAATGGTCACGGTCATCGCGTAGAGCATGGTCACGAAGGTGACCGTCACCAGCAGCATGGCCTGATTGAAAAGGCTGGGCGTGTCGTCGGTTGGTGCCGGAGCCGTTGCCGTGGCGGTCAAGGCTGCGGGTCCGGCAGAATCCAGGCGCGAGCGGTATTCAGGACCTCGGGCAGCGGACGCTCGTGCCGGGTGTCGATGCTGACCGAGACGGACATGCCAGCGCGCAGCGGCGGGGCATCGTCAGGGGGGCTGAGCGCCAGCCGGACAGGAACCCGCTGGACCACCTTGACCCAGTTGCCGGATGCGTTCTGCGGCGGCAGAAGCGCGTATTCGGCGCCGGTTGCAGGGGACAGAGAGGCCACTTCGGCGGGCCATTCGACACCGGGATAGGCGTCGATCTCCAGCACGGCCTGCTGGCCGACGGAGAGATGGGTGAGGTCGGTTTCCTTTAAGTTGGCCTCGACCCAGAAAACATCGTTGCGCACGAGGCTTAGGATGGGTGTGCCCTCTTCGACATACTCGCCGATCTGCAGACGGACGTTGGCTGCGACAGAGGCCGCCGGTGCGCTGACGGTCGCGGAGTCCAGGTCAAGCTCGGCCTGTTCAAGATCGGCAATGGCCCGCTGAACGTCCGGATGGGCGTTGATCGGGCGATTCAGGGAGCCGCCGAGATCGGCGACCACTTCAGCGATTTCCTGGCGGATAACCTCCAGCGCGGTTTCGGCCCGGGCGCTTTCGCGGCGAACCTCCAGGACGCGGAATTCAGAGATCGTTCCGTTCGTGCGGAGCCGCTCGGACCGGGCAAGCTCGGTGCGCAGGAACTCGGCATCTGCCGTTGCGGCGGCAAGCTCGGCCAGTTTCGTCTGGTGGCGCGCGCGCAGGGCAACGACGCGCTGACGTGCTGCGCCCAGATCGGCCGCACGGCGGTCGCGTTCGACGGTCAGGCGACGGTCATCGAGGCGAAAGAGAAGATCGCCCGGCCCGACGATCTGGTTGTCGGCGACGCCGACCTCTGTCACGCGGCCGGAGACCTCGGCGGTGACAATGATGAGATCGGTTTTCACATACGCGTTTTCGGTCGTCACATAGCGCCCGGTGGACATGTAGATGTAAAGACCCGCAATCGCTGCGGCGGCAGGGCCGGCGATCAGGAGCAGGAGCTTGAACATGCGCCATGACAGGCGTTTCAGGAAGGCCATCGTCCTACCCCGCCCGCGCGATTTCGGGGGCGGTGGCGGGGTCGGCGTCGGCCTGCAGGTCCGTGACGTTCTGCTTGATGCGGGTCAGCGCAGCGATCAGCACAGCGCGTTCCTGTTCGCTGAGACCCGCGAGAGCGGCTTCCTCGATCTCCGCCGCCAGATCCTTCATCTTGGTCAGGACCGGGCGGCGCGTCTCTGAGAGGTAGATCCGCCATGCACGGCGGTCCGTGGGGTCCGGGCGTCGTTCCAGCCAGTTGTCGCGTTGCAGACGGTCGATGTGACGACCGAGGCTGACCGTGTCGATTTCAAGAATCTCGGCCAGCTCGGTCTGGTTCGCCCCTTCGCGCACGGTCAGGTGAATCAGCACTCGCCATTGAGCGCGGGTCAGACCGAGGGCCTGTGCCCTTGCATCAAACCAGGCCCGCATGTTGCGCGAGACGTCGTGGATCAGGAACCCAACACTCGCTTCGGGATTCAAATCGCTCATGCATGCTGATTATAAGCCTGCTTATTATATGTCTACTAAAGGAACTGCAGAGGCGCATCGCAGATGTGATGATGGAATCCCGGTGGCAGCGAAGCGTCGATCGCATCGCTGCCGCGGCCGGTTCAGTTGTCCTCTTCATCGTCGAAGATATCAGGCAATGTCTCGGTGCTGCCCTCTCCGGCAACCTGCGACCGGCGGCGTTGGAGGTAGACCGAGCGAAGCGTGATGTAGCTGTCCTCTGATCCGTAAAGCACTTCATCGATCAGGTCGAAATTCTGGTCGCGCTGATTGACGATATTCACCGCAGTCAGGCCAGGTGCCAGACCATCGGCCCCGCTGACCATACCCAGGTAGGTGGTCGGGCGAAACATCCGGTCAACGGCGAACCCGGCGGCGTCGCGAGCAGTCGTCGGACCAATGAGGGGCAGAACCAGATAGGTCCCCTCGGGCACGCCATAGCTGGCCAGGGTCAGACCGAAATCGGTCTGCGACCTCGGCAGGCCCATCTCTGTCGCCGGGTCCAGCACCCCTGCCCCCATGACCGTGTTCAGGGTGAGACGCCCAAGCGTCTTCAGAGTGCCGTCGACATTGGCCTGCAGGATATGATTGGCAAGATCCCCGGTCAGCGAAAGGTGCGACAAGCCATTGGTCAGCAACAGTTTCACAAGATCCGGCGTTGCAGCGCCGTAGGCCCGGCTGACAGGACGAACCAGATAGGTATCCATCCGCTTGTTGCCGTCCAGCATGCGCCGGTTGAAGGGTTCAACCTTGTCGGCCGCCGCCAGCCCGTCGCGCGGGCCGGGCGCTGAGCAGGCCGCGATGGGCAACGCCAGCCCGACGGCAAGGATCGCCGCCCTTGCAAGGTGGCGGAAACGGGATCTTGCGGCAGCGGCGTTCAACGGCAGTCCGGACCTCTGTTTCCCGTCTGGCAAAGGCGTGGACGGGGTTTCAAAAAGCACCACGAGAATCGCATTCTAATCGCAAACAACCTTTGGGATACTGCACCTGTGGTCGAGCCATTGAACAGACATAATCGGGAAAGACTGAATCGCGACGGTCTTGCAGGTCGCCTGTCGGCCGCCGTCATGGCCTGTGCGGCAGCATTTCCGCGGGCAACGCTTTGCGGGCTGGCAGGTCTGGTTGCGATTGCCGCCTACGCGGCGACCGGTCTGGGGGTCGACACGGATTCGAGCCGGATGATTTCACCCGAGTTGCAATCACAACGGGCGGCACAGGTCCTGAACGAGAAGTTCCCGTCGCTGAAATCGGCGATTATCGTAACCGTGACGGCCGAGGACGCAGACACCGCCGACCTGGTCGTCGCGGATCTGTCCGCGCAATTGCGCGCGACTACGGCGACCATAGCGTCTGTTTTTGCCGCGTCGGATGATCCTTATCTTCGGGCGCACGGGTTCCTCTACCGCGACGAGGACGATCTGGATGCAATGTTCGAACGGCTGTCCAGATCGGCCAATCTTCTCGCGCATCTAAGGTCTGACCAGTCGATTGATGGCTTTGCCCGGGCGCTGATCGAGGCGCTGGATCTGGCCGACCGCGCGGAGATCGGGGAGGACGCGCTTGTCCGCCTTCTCGCCGAAGCCTCCTCGGTTCTGGAGGCCCACGCCCTGAAGCGGGCGCGCAACTTTTCCTGGAGCACCGTTCTGGAGGACGAACCATCGGGGATCGTCACCCGGCTGATTGCGGTGAAACCGGTGCTGGACCACCAGCGGCTGAGCCCTGCCCGCCCTGCGCTGGCCACGATCGAGGCGGCGAACGCCGCGATATACGAGGACCGACTGGACGGCGTCCAGATTCGCATAACAGGCGAGCCTGCGCTGAGGGCCGAGGAGCTTCGTTCGGTAACCGGCACGATCTGGATTTCTCTGCTTCTGTCCCTTGTTCTGGTTGGAGCCCTGCTGCGCTGGGGCCTGCGCCACTGGGGGCCGGTTCTGCTGTCACTGGGCGTTCTGGTTATCAGCCTGGTCCTGACCAGCGGCGCGGCCGCGCTGACCGTTGGGGCACTCAACCTCATATCGATCGCGTTCATCGTGCTGATGGTCGGGCTGGGAATCGATTTTGCGGTCCATGTGCTGGCGCACATCGCCGAGTTGAGGTTTCACGCCACGCCGCCGAAAGAGGCGCTGCGCCTGACCGGCCTGAGGTCGGGGCGGGCATTGATGACCTGCGCCATCACCACGGCAGCGGCCTTTCTGGCCTTCACGGTCACCGACTTTCACGGCATGGCGCAACTGGGGGTAATCGGGGCCATGGGCGTCCTGATCGCCTGGTCAGTCGCACTCGTTTTCGTTCCGGCCTGTCTGGCACTGCGGCCGGGACTTGTCGGCGCACGGGCGCCGATGACCGTTCCGCTGCGTACAGGCGCAGCCGGGCCCGCGGTCATTGTCCTGATCATCGGCGCTGCCGCGATCTGGCCAGCCCTGCAGGCGCAGTTCGACACCGATCCGATGGGACTGCGTGACCCGGGTGCACAATCGGTGCAGGCATTTCGTCTGCTGGCCGAGAAGCCGGAGACCAGCCCGTATCGCGCCAGCATTCTGGTCGACACCGCCGCCGATGCCGACAGGATCGCGGCACAGTTCAACGACCGGCCCGGGATCGGTGAAGCGCTGAACCTGGGTGATTTGATTCCGCAGGATCAGGATATGAAGCTGGAGCTTCTGGACTTTGCGGCGGGCTCGATTGACCACGCGATCTTCGGTCAACCGACGGCGCTGGTCGGCGATGCGGCAATATCGGGCGACCGGGTCGGCGCGCTGATTGCGCGTCTGGGGCAGCGCGAGGACATGGCGCAGCGGCTGAAGCGCGCACTGGAGGCTTATCAGGCGGAACGCACGGCCGAGAGCGATGCTATGGTGGCAGAGCGGATCTTCGGCTCGTTCCGTCTGCTGATGGGGCGGCTGGAGGCGATGCTCAATGCGGACCGGATGACGGCGAGCGCCCTGCCCCCGGAGATGCAGGAGCGGTTTCTGGCCGAGGACGGGACCTACCGGATCGAGGTGGTTCCCGAGGGCAGCATCACGAATTCCGACGAGTCCGCGCGATTCGCGGCACGCGTGGCGGAGATCGCCCCGGAGGCAGCCGGCGGACCGGTCCAGTTGGCGGCCGCAGGCGCGGCGGTTGCCGAAGCGATGCTTCTGGCCACGGCCCTGGCGGCCGTGGCGACTCTGCTCGCCTGCCTTGCGGCAACCCGGAGCGTCATCGATGCAATTTCCGTTCTGGTTCCGCTGGTGATCGCGGGCGTGATCATCACGGGTTTCAGCGTGGTCGCGGATCTGCCATTCAACTATGCCAATGTCATCGTGCTGCCGCTGATGATCGGCATCGGGGTGGACAGCGGCATCCACATTGTCCAGCGAGAGCGGCAGGCACCCGGCGCTGTCTTCAGCACATCGACGCCTGGCGCAGTCATGGTGTCGGCGGCGACGACTGTCGCTGCATTCGGAACGCTTTCACTCTCGGACCACCGCGGGACGGCCAGCATGGGCATTCTTCTGGCGGTCGGCGTGAGCGTCACAGTGATCGCCGTTCTGGCGCTCACCCCGCAGATTCGGCGCTGGCTGTTGCGCCGGGAACACGCGGCGTGACGAATGTGCAAATATCTCGACGGAAGCGGCCCTTTTGGCGCTTATAAGGGATGTGATGATCCGGAGACCTGTTGCTGAAAAATGCTGTTACGTGCTGCCTTTGTCCTAATGCTGTGCCTCGGCCTTGCTGCCCCCGGGCACGCTATGGCGGACGCCAAGACCGGGCGCGCGGTGGCGTTGATCGGCGAACTTGTCGAACGGGCCCATGATGCGTTGCAGCCGCCGCTGAACAAACGCGCCCTGACCGGAGCCATCGACGAAGCGTTCGCCTTCGAGCTTTGGACACGATTTATCATCCGAAAGCACCGCCGCGCGTTCACGATCCGCCAGCGGGTAGAGATGCGCCGTCTGTTGCCGGGCTACATGGCCGGACTTTATGTCCGGCAGTTCGATCGCGGGATGAGAAAGCGGCCGACGGTGGGACGGCCGCATGGCGTTCGGAAGGACGTTATGGTGCCGACCAGCTATCCGGGCCGGAACGGCCGGGACCTGCCGGTGCACTGGCGCGTGCGAATCATCCGGGGCCGGGCTCAGGTGATTGACGTGATGGTGGCCGGCACCTCTTTCATTCAACTCAAGCGCGAGGAGTTCAGTGCAGTCATCCAGCGGCGGGGGGCGGAAGGATTACTCGACCATTTGAGTGAAAAGGGGTTATGATCCGCAGAGGAACCTGTGATCGGAGAATCTGTCATGGGAATACCCCTGCGCCAACAGATGGCCATGGGCGCCTACATCGCCAAGCAATGGCTGGCGGGTCGGCGGCGCTACCCGCTTGTCCTGATGCTGGAACCCCTGTTCCGGTGCAACCTGGCCTGCCCCGGATGCGGCAAGATCGACTACCCGAACGCCATTCTGAACCGGCGCCTGTCGCCCGAGGACTGCTGGTCAGCGGCGGAAGACTGCGGCGCGCCCATGGTGGCGATCCCCGGTGGTGAGCCGCTGATCCACAAGGAAATCGACCAGATCGTCGGCGGGATTGTGGCGCGGCGCAAATATGTCTCGC
>JBCCMP010000227.1:0-8127 GCA_039026295.1 Pseudomonadota bacterium
CCCGATCGGGGTCTCCAGCGAAATCGGCTCCTTGGCGATCTTCATCACTTTGCGGACTTTCTCCAGCGGCATCTGCAGCTTGGCGGCCAGTTCTTCCGGCGTCGGTTCGCGGCCGATTTCGTGCAGCATCTGACGCCCTGTGCGGACCAGCTTGTTGATCGTCTCGATCATGTGGACCGGGATACGAATGGTCCGCGCCTGATCCGCGATCGAGCGGGTGATCGCCTGGCGGATCCACCATGTCGCGTAGGTCGAGAACTTGTAACCGCGGCGGTCTTCGAACTTATCAACCGCTTTCATCAGGCCGATGTTGCCCTCCTGGATCAGGTCCAGGAACTGCAGACCACGGTTCGTGTATTTCTTCGCGATCGATATCACGAGGCGCAGGTTCGCTTCGACCATTTCAGTCTTGGCGACGCGGGCCTCTTTCTCGCCCTTCTGCACGGTGTGGACGATGCGCCGAAATTCCGGGATATCGACACCGACCAGATGGCCGACATCAGCGATTTCCTCGCGCGCCTGCTCGACCCGGGGGCGATCCTTTTCGATCATCGCCGCCCAGCCTTTGCCCTTCAGCTTGCCGACACGGTCAATCCAGCCCGGGTCCAGCTCTGATCCGCGGTATTCGTCAATGAACGCCTTGCGGTCGACCCGGTGGCGGTCGGCAATTTTGACAAGATTGCCTTCCAGCGTCATCAGGCGGCGATTGATGCCGTAAAGCTGATCGATCAGCGTCTCGATCCGGTTGTTGTGCAGGTGTAGCGCATTCACCTGCTCGACCAGATTGTTCCGCAGACGCTGGTATTTGCGTTCCTGTCCGGCAGTGAACTTCGCATCTTCGTTCAGGGCCGCAGCGATGCGGTTGTCCTGCATCGCGCGCAGGTCCTGATAGTCGTTCGCGATGTCTTCCAGCTTTGCCAGCACATCCGGCTTCAGGGCAGCTTCCATTGCTGCGAGGGACAGGTTGGCCTGTTCTTCCTCGGCATCGGCGTCTGCCTGAATTTCTTCGGCTGATTTGTTTTCGTCACCGTCTTCGTTCTCGCCGTCGCCGTCCTGGCTTTCGCTCTTGGTCTCTGATGCGGCTTCGGGCGCAGCTTCTTGTGCTGAAGTCTCTTCGCCGGTCTCACCCTGTCCGCCATCTGCGGTGGCGGGAACCGCAGTCAATTCGTCTGCATCCGACGCGTTGCCGAAGGTTGTCTCCAGATCAATCACATCGCGAAGCAGGATTTTCTCTTCCAGCAGTTCGTCGCGCCAGATCGTGATGGCCTGGAAGGTGAGCGGGCTTTCACAAAGACCACCAATCATGGTGGCGCGGCCAGCCTCGATCCGCTTGGCGATGGCAATCTCGCCTTCGCGCGACAAAAGTTCGACCGTGCCCATTTCCCGCAGATACATGCGGACCGGGTCATCGGTGCGGTCGACCTCTGTCGTTGTCGCCTGCGTGGCGACGACTTCTTTCGAGCCTTCCTTGCCGTCGGCCGATGCCTCTTCGCCTTCTGCTTCGCCGTCGGATTCGACGACGTTGACGCCCATCTCTGACAGCAGACTCATGACGTCTTCAATCTGCTCTGACGAGTACTGATCCGAGGGCAGAACGCGGTTCAGTTCATCATAGGTGATGTAGCCCTTGGACTTGGCCTTGGCGATCATCTTCTTGACGTCCGCCTGGCTCATATCAAGCATCGGGCCCGTGGCTTCCGTTGCTTCACCGTCCTGGGTCTGATCTTCGTCCTTGGGGGCCATCCGGTATCCTCTTCGAGGGTCTCGCAACAGCGGCCGAGCCACCATTTTGCAAGGGTATCAATATGGTCTGTCGATGGCCCGCTTCAAGGGTTCGAGGCCCGTGTCAATGGCACACCAGCACCACGTCAACGCTCGAAAAACGAATCACCGAATCTTTGAAGATTAGCTGATTCGCATGATTCGTTCACTGATTCGCGACTCAGGCAATTCGGGTGTGTTTGCCAAACCACGTTTTAGAGGTCTGAGCGCTAATGTGTGGTTAACGAATATGGTTTGCGCCCAGGCGGACCAATCGGTCAGCGATCCTTCGATCGGCGCCAGGAATCCTCGCCCAGCAGTTTGCGCACGACATTGTTCGTCAAAGCCATGCGGTCGTCGGAAATCTCTGTCGTCTGTGCGAGGTGCCTGGCATCTGCGGTTCGTCGCTCGGCATTGGCGCGGTCGATACGGTTGCACCACGCTTCGTTGTCCGCATCGGGGAGATCGCGGCGCGCATCGCTGAGCTCGGTTGCGTGGGTCAGCAGCGCGTGATGGCGCGCAATTGCTTCCTCCAGCACCGCGACGACCGGATCGGGCTCATCATGCGGCGTTGCCATCGGGTGTGCGCGCGCCTGCGGCACGGCGCGAAGCACACCAAGGACGTCCTCGTTCATCTGCTCTGAAATCACCGACACCAGATCTTCGGCGCCAATGTGCTCGCCCAAAGCATCGAGGATTCGCCAGCAATCCGGCGCAGTGCACGTAAGCCCCTCCAGCGCGGGCCATGCCCTTTCTGCCGCCCCGGGGTTTTGAACAGCAATCAACAGGATCGCGCATTCGCGAATGCGAGCGGCGGAATCCGGTGCCGCATTCTGGCGGGCGAGGTCAGAGCTGAGCGTTTCGCGAACTGGGCGGGTCGGCGCGAAGCGGCCGCCCGTGCGGCCCCGGCGTGCCGCATACCCTTGCGGGCCTGCGCCAGAGCGCTGTTGACCCGGTGCGGGAGGTTTGAACAGCTCCGCGCGGCGTGTCCTTAGGTCCGCCGCGTAGTGATTGCGCACGCCTGCATCGGAAATTCTGCTCAGCGCTGCCTTCAGACGTTGATCCAATGCAGCGCGTCGTTCAGGGGTGTCCAGCGCCTCTACTCCAGTCTCTCGCCGCCATAGCATTTCGATAAGGGGCACCGCACCGTCCAGGGCAGCTTGCATTCCGGACGGACCTTCGGCCTTGATCAGGTCGTCGGGGTCGCGCCCCTCGGGAAGCAGGCAGAACCGCAGCGATTTGCCGGGAACCAGCATCGGCAGGGCCAGATCCACCACCCGTTCCGCCGCCCGCTGGCCGGCGGTATCGCCATCCAGGGCAAAGATCGGCTCGTCAGCGATGCGCCACATATGGCGAAGCTGATCTTCCGTTACGGCCGTGCCATTCGGCGCAACAGCGTGTCCGAACCCCGCCTGCGCCAGCGCGATCACGTCCATATACCCTTCGGCGACAATCAAGGACTGCGATTTGCCGGCTGCCTCGCGCGCCGGACCGTGGTTGTACAACGTGCGCGATTTGTCGAAAAGCTCGGTGGTTGGCGAGTTCAGGTACTTCGCCCGGGCCTCCGTCGACATGGCGCGTCCGCCAAAAGCAATGCAGCGACCACGGGCATCGCGGATTGGAAACATCAGGCGACCACGGAAGCGGTCATAGGGTGCGCCGCCATCGTCTGGTTTGATCAGCATCCCTGCCGCGATTGCCTCGTCAATCAGGCCTTTTTCGCGGAAGATAGCTGCGAGATGACCGCGATTGTCCGGGGCGTATCCGATTTCGAAACGCTTGAGCGTTTCGGGGGTCAGCCCGCGCTGCTCCGCATAAGCGCGAACCGGACCGCCGGCAGCGGATCGGAACGCCAGGCCAAAGGCTTGCACAGCCTGTTCCATAACGTCCGCCAGTCGTTGCGTCCTGTCGCGTTTCTCTGCGGCGTGCGGGTCGCGGGTGCGGGCGGGCATCTCGACACCGGCTTCACTGGCCAGGACTTCGACCGCTTCGATGAAAGAGACGTTCTCGGTGTCCTTGACAAAGCTGACCATGTCGCCTTTGGCGTGGCAGCCAAAGCAGTAGTAGAATCCCTTCCGGTCATCGACATGGAAGCTGGGGGTCTTTTCCTGGTGGAAAGGGCAAGGGGCCCAGAAATCGCCCTTCGCAGGGTTCGACTTGCGCGCGTCCCAGATCACCTTTCGCCCCGCGATGTCGCTGAGCGTGAGGCGCTGGCGCAGGTCGTCCAGGAATGGTGACAGGTCTGACATGCCTAGATGTATGGGTTCTTTGCCAATCGGGCACAAGAGGTAGCACCGGCGGTTGAAGTAATCCACCGGGTCACGCACAGGTTTCGGCAAGACTTGGCCCACAGCCTTATCCCCAACGGCGCGTTTGTGATTGGATCTTCACCGCGTGCCGTGGCAGGCGATGCGCATGAAAGACAGGACCCTGACATCCACCCGTTGGCTGCACCGTGATCCGCCCGACCGGCAAAGATCTCACGCAACTCCGGCAGATACCGATGGTGCTCTGGACTGGGAAAAGGCCACGCGCCTGGCATGGCGCCCGGCGTGGTCAATCCGGTCGCGACGCGGTGTCTGGAAAGTACTTTGGCAAATTCTGAGAGGGTGGCCGCGCTGATTGAGGCGTTTGCCTCAGAGCGTTGCCATGACCTCCTTCAGGTCAGCCTCGGGCCTCGCACCCAGCTGACTGATAACCTCTGCCGCTGCAGCGCACCCCATAGCCGCACATCTGGCATCGTCCGCGCCCTCGGCCAGCCCCGCCAGAAACCCTGCAGCGAAAAGATCTCCTGCCCCTGTGGTGTCTATGACCTCCACCTGTCTTGCGGGAACCTCGGTTCGCTGATCACCGCGAACCACGACAGCGCCGTTTTCTGACATTGTGATCGCTGCAGCTTCGACATCTGCGGCAACGGCTGTCAATGCGGCCTCGATATCGTCCGTCTGATAAAGCGACAAGATCTCGGCCTTGTTGGCGAACAGCAGGTCCATTTCACCCGAGATCAATCGGCGGAAGTCGTCGCGATGGCGATCAACGCAGAACGGGTCCGAAAGCGTGACCGAAGCCTTGCCGCCACCCTTTTTAACGGCCCAGATCGCCCGGGAATACGCGGCCTTCGCCTGCGGTGTGTCGAAGAGGTATCCCTCCAGGTAAAGCCAATCGGCACGCTGAAGCAGTTCTGTGTCCACATCCTCTGCAATGAGCCCGATCGAAGCGCCCAGATAGGTGGACATGGATCGCTCCCCATCCGGGGAGACGACGACGAGGCACTGCGATGTATCGCTCGACGCGCCCTGTGCAGCAATCGGGCCGTCATAATGCACACCTATCTGGCGGATATCGCGCGCGAAGACCCGGCCAAGCTGGTCGTCTTTGACCTTGCCGATAAAGCCGGCCTTCGCCCCTATTGCAGCAGCACCTGCGGCAGTGTTGGCAGCGGATCCACCAGAGATTTCTGCCGTCAGAGGCATAGCGGAATAAAGAGCAGCCGCGCGTTGCTGATCGACGAGCGTCATTACGCCCTTTTCGACACCATTGGTTTCCAGGAAGTCTTCATCGACCATTGCGACGACGTCAACAATCGCGTTGCCGATGGCAACCAGGTCAAGGCGGTCATTCAAGGGTCTTCTCCTCTGACAGGCATAGGTCGTTGATCAGGCAATGTGCGCAATCAGGTTTCCGAGCTTTGCAGGTATATCGCCCATGGAGGATTAACCAATGGTGCGCATGTTGTTGGAATTCTGCTGGAATATTGTCTTCGATCGCGCGTTCGACTGCAACGACATCCTTCCCCGGGCAGATGCCGGTGCGGTTACCGATGCGAAAAATGTGGGTGTCTACGGCCTGGGCAGGGTGTCCCCACCACATATTAAGCACCACATTGGCGGTTTTTCGACCAACGCCCGGCAACGAAGACAGCGCGGCCCGTGAAGATGGCACCTGTCCTCCGTAATCCTCGACGAGTATCCGGCTCAGCCTGATGACGTTCTTGGCCTTGTTTCGGTAGAGACCGATGGACTTGATGTGTTCGATGACGCCGTCCTCACCCAGAGCAAGCATGTTCTCCGGCGTGTCGGCAATTTTGAAGAGGTCCTTTGTGGCCTTGTTTACACCCTTGTCAGTCGCTTGCGCCGAGAGAGCGACCGCGACGACCAACGTATACGCATTTACGTGATCAAGTTCCCCCTTCGGCTCGGGCTCCCGCAAGGCGAAGCGGCTGAAGATCTCCCGTAGGGTGTGATAGTCTAGCTGCGCGGTCATCGCAGCGCGGTTAGCACCCAGGCCAGTGTCGGGCAAGGGGCACTGCCGGGGAGCATTCTGCATGTAGAGGCGGTAAATTCAGCCCAGGTTAAGCAGTTCGATCAGGGCTTCTTCCGCACCGGTTTCCAACCAGTCGAAACTGTCCGTCGACAACTCGGCGAGTTCTAGTTCCAGGAGTTTATCTTCGACCTCGACGATGCTTTCGTTGAGGTCGCCCCAGGCCCTTTCCAGGTTCATCAGATCGTCTTCCCAGGCGTCCCAGGCAGCATCCGTCGCCGCTTCAGCTGCCTGCATAGAGAATCCGTGCTCGATAAACTCGAAGAAAACGTCGTCGTCCGGGGCGCCGTAGAACAAGACTGCGAACGCGCGGTCCAGTTCGGCCATCTCGTCGTAGAGACCATCGAGCTGCTCCCAGGGATCCGGGGTGTCCGGGGGGGTGTACCAGGGCAAGTCAACAGTATTCTGCTCGTAGTATGGAAACTGGGTCTGCGCCATTTCATTGGACAGGCAAATGATCGACGCGTCCTGAGACGCGCATTCAACTGCGGCGCTGTCGCTGCGATCCTCTTCTAGTCGGTCCCGCGCCTCAGAACCGGCAGCAGACGCATCGCCCGCCCCGGCCAACGGCTCATCACCCGAGGTCGGCAGCGAAGAACCGCCCAGCTCTGTCGCGACGTCGTACGCCTCCGAGCCGCTTTCGCCGGCTTTCGATGGAAAACCGGTTTGCGGCGCTGAGAGACCACGAAGTGCCGCCGCGAGTTCGGTAGACATCTCTGACGATGCAGCTTCAGATCCAGCCGCGTCCGACCGGTAGGCAAGTGTTGCACTGTCTTCTGCTGCCTGACCGTTTTGATCAGACCCGTTGGCAGCGTCGGCGCTGATGCGGACGTCAATGTCATCACTTCCGTCGGATGCTTCCCCGTGCATGCTGACATTCAGAAGCAGCGTATCAGCGCCGTCTTCACCATCTGGGGACTTGTCTACAGGACTTGCCGCCGCTTCTGTTGCGGCCAGAACTGCGACAAGGTTTAACAGACCCATTGCTCCGGCACCGGCGAGAGTGGGCAATGCGACCCCGTCACGATCGTGCGCCAACGTGTTCGTACGCTCCAACGGAGCAACATCGCCCGACTGCTTTCTGTGAATCTCCGGCCGCTGGCCACCGCGCTGAGGCCCGATGTCTGCTCCGCGCCCGGCCGCCTTGCGGTCGGATTCGGACAGCAACTCGTCGTTGAAGCTGAGCAGATCTGTCTCGGCCGTCTGTTCTGCCACATCTCTCAGCATGTCGATCAATAACAGTGCAAAGGCTGCGATCGACGTGCCCGGATGAACGGTAACTGCGCGCAAGTGCGACCGGTCGGCAGCTTCTGCAGCGGACTGCCGATCAAGATAGGCATCGGACGCATGGTGAAGTGTCGGCGCATTGATGATCATCTGAAGCCGATCATTCAGAACGACATAGCGCACACCAACGCGGGTGATGTGAACCACCAGTTCGTCAGTCTGCGCGTTCACGGCAACCACCCAAGGCTCACCGCGATCAGTAATCCCCTCGTTCCAATGGAGTTCAGGATATTGTTCGGCGAGGCAGCGGCGCAGGCTGATCAGATGCTGACGTTCGGCGCCTGTCCAGCCGGGTTCCATGCGGTTCGAGATAAGCGTGAGATTTGGCGGGTCATCCATTGTGCATATCCATCCAGAAGCGCGGCCTGTCCTGCCGCAATGCCCCGGTCTCTCACAAAACTGGTTCTGCCGGGTCAGGTGACGCCTTTCCCGTCAGCATCCGAAACAGCCCAGGCTCCAGATGCGCAAGCAGAACCCACGCGAAGTCTTCTTCATTCACGTTCAATGCCTTGGACCACAGAGGATAAAGTTCCTGCGGGATCCGGCCAACACCATTTTCGACCTGCGAAATGAAGGAATAATACCTGAGATTAAGCGCTTCGGCCAGTTCGGCCTGCGTCATGCCCTTTTCCTCGCGCCGCAATTTGAGCCAACGGCCCAGCCGCCGCCTCAGGTCCTTTGCAAGATCCTGATCTACAATCACAGATTGAGCGGTTTGCAGGCGAGAAGCGACCATGACTTGATTCCCATTTTTGCAAC
>JBCCMP010000228.1:0-8124 GCA_039026295.1 Pseudomonadota bacterium
ATGTTCCGTGAACATCATCGACAGGTTGGCGCAAAATTTGGGCATCTGAAACTCCGATCCAATACCCCATGCTGGACCGTTGCGCGCGTAAGGTAAAGATCACGCGGACATTTCGCTGCATTTTACTGCGGGGTCCCGGGTCTTCGATCAGCCCCTGATGCCCGGGGTTGGTTCAGCCGTTGGCAACGGGATAATGCCGCTTGAGGGCATTCGGGTCAGAAGGTCACGGATCGCGGATAGCGACTCCATCACCTCGATCTCGTGGCCCGTGTCCAGATGCAGGACGACCGCGTGCCCGTCCGCTGGCGTTCTTTGTTCGATCAGCACGATCCGGCCCGGCGGCAAACCCACGGGTTCCGATGTTGCAAGACCGGTCAGCCAGAGAAAGCGATCCATGGCACGGAGGTCAGTTCCAGTACCGCGACAGGATCGCGCGCAGCCTTTTGCGGGAGCGGGCGAGGCTGAGCCTTCGCGCGGCGAAGTCTGCGATTTTCTGCTCTGTCGCCGCGACCCGTTCGGGGTTTTCCGCGAAGCGGGTCATCACCTCTGCCATCTGCGCCGCCACAGTTTCGTCGAGCTTGATCTTGGCGCAGATCGAGCTCGGCAGGTCGGAAAACGCAGCATATTCAGGCACCATCATAACCCGGCCAAACCCCAGCGCCCGCGCCGCTGTAGCCGAGCTTTCTCCAACCGATGGGAAACGGAATTCGGGCAACAGATCAGCGGCCATGATGTGATCATCAAAGGCTTCCTGATCCAGACGTCCGGTTACGGTGATGTCTGCGGCGTTCGGCGATTCCTCCAGAAGGAACGCGACGTCGTCCATCTCGCAAGCCCCTGCGATCACGAGTTCCGCATTCAGGCCGTTCCCGCGCGCCATCTCGAATGCGGCAAGAACCCAGTCGAGCCGCTTGAAGGGAACCACATCGCCGGCGGATATGATCAGCAGACGATCCGAAGCCAGCCCCAGTCTCTCCCGTGCCTCTTGCTTGGTGCGGCATGAGGTTTGGCTTTCCTCCGGCGTCAGGGTGTAATGCGGCAGCACATGGATCGGGGTTTCGATTTCCTGCAATTCGATCTGAAACCGAGCCCAGCGCGAATGGACGATCAGCGCCCTGGCCCGCTCGCAGACCTGCCGGTTCGCACGCATGTAGCATTCCAGTCGCGGCGTGAAGTACCCCTGCGAGCGTTGATACGCCGCCCGGCGACCCCATTCGCCTTCGTTTTCCTGCAGACCCAGCATGTAGCCGGGGAAGTCGCTTTGATGAAGCGTCCTTTCGGAATGCAGTCTGTGGAGAGACAGATCATGCAGTTCGACTATTGCGCCGCCCTGGATCGCACGGTCCATGACGTAGCTGTGGTGCATGTTGTTTCCCAACTGCAGCAGATTGCGCGCTGCGTTCAGAACTTTGCCGTCAGGTGCGACGGCGTTGCGGCCTGTGCGCTCCACCTCCTGCTCGGTCACGAATGTCAGCTCTTCCAGGGCCGGGTCACCTGCGATCAGGGTCTCTGTATAGTTTGCAACGCCCGATGGCGACGGGGCGAGCGGGGACCAGACATAGCCCACGATCTCAGGCCGCTTTGGACTTCAATGGCAATCTTTCGCGCCCCTCAAGCTCGGTCACCCTAGCCTCCAGCGCCATGATGCGCTTCGCTAAACGGGTGTCGAGTGTTTCGAGCTTCATTTCATATAGATCGAGCGATTGACGCGCTGCCGCGTGGGTGACCAGCGTCTGCTTGATGTCGCGCTTGATCTCGCGCCGGATCGCCTGACGCAATCGTTCGGAAAACGCGGGGAAAAGGAACTGGAAGATTTTCACAACACACCTCGACCGGATCGGTTACCCATTGCCTGCCCGGCGTTTCTGACCGGGCATGGCAAAACGGGGGTTTAGCATGCGCCCGTTAACTATGTATGGATCGCGCGGATCAGTTTGGTGCGCCGCACTGATGCCAAGACCGCAACAGTGATTTGTTCAACCTTGAGCGTGCACACCGGGCCTGCATGACCTAGATCACGGTAGATAACACCCATTCTGACAGGACATCCGAGATGAGCGATACCCCCGACGCAGACGCCCCAGAGAACCAACCCGCAGGTTACGTACCACCCGCCGTCTGGACGTGGGATCAGGACAATGGCGGCCGCTTTGCCAACATCAATCGCCCGACTGCCGGGGCACAGTTCGAGCGGGATCTGGAGGTCGGAAGGCACCCTCTGCAGCTTTACTCGCTGGCCACACCGAACGGTGTGAAGGTCACCGTGATGCTGGAGGAGTTGCTGGCCGCCGGTCACACCGGCGCAGAGTATGACGCCTGGTTGATCAAGATCGGCGATGCTGACCAATTCGGATCAGGGTTCGTCGCGGCCAATCCGAACTCGAAAATTCCGGCTTTGATGGACCACTCGACGCCGACGCCGACGCGGGTCTTCGAATCCGGAGCTATCCTTCTCTATCTGGCCGAGAAGTTTGGCGGCGCCTTTCTGCCCAGCGATCCGGCGCTCCGGGCCGAATGTCTGAGCTGGCTCTTCTGGCAAATGGGCAGCGCGCCTTATCTCGGCGGTGGTTTTGGGCACTTCTATGCCTATGCGCCGTTCAAGATGCAGTACCCGATCGACCGGTTCACGATGGAGGTAAAGCGGCAACTGGATGTGCTGGACCAGCGGCTGGCGGACAACGAATATATGTGCGGCGATGAGTACACCATTGCTGATATGGCCATCTGGCCCTGGTATGGCGGTCTTGCCGTTGGCGCCCTCTACAACGACAGCGCTACCTTCATAGAAGCGCATACCTACACCAATGTGATCCGCTGGGCGAAGGAGATTGCTGACCGTCCGGCTGCAAAGCGTGGCCGTATGGTCAACCGAGCCATGGGCCCGCTTGAGACACAACTGCACGAACGGCACGATGCCAGCGATTTCGACCTGCGCACGCAGGACAAGCTCCAGGCGGCTGAATAGCAGATCGGCCGGGGTGCGGCACCCGCGCCCCGGCAACCGCTTGCCAATCGTCCATCGGTGATCAGCAAGGCTGAGTTGCAAACGGATTTCTGGTGCCGATAAGCGGGATAGGCTAAACGCCCACAATGAGCGATACATCCCCCATCCGGGTCGACCGCGCCGATCACCTGCCGCTCTGGCGTCGGCCGGAGGCGATGCTGTTGGTGATGAATGCCGGTGTTTGGTTCGGCCTCTCGCTTTGGATGGTGCTGGTCAACAACTTCGCGGTTGAAGTGGTCAGCTTCGATGGTTCGGATACCGGTTGGCGGGAATCGGTCCGTGAAATTCCGGGTTTCATGGCGTTTTTGGTAGTTTTCCTGATCCGGTTCATCAGGGAACAGACGCTTGCGGTGATCTCGATCTTCGTGCTCGGCGCGGCAACCATGGTCACGTCGCAGTTTCCCAGCTTCTGGGGGCTTTTGATCACAACCTATATCGGCTCGATGGGCTTTCATTATTTCGAGACCGTGAACCAGTCGCTGCAATTGCAGTGGCTGAAAAAGGAAACTGCGCCCCGCAAGCTTGGCTGGATCGTCGCTGTCGCGTCTGCCGGGTCGCTTGTTGCCTATACGGCCGTCTTGGTGGCGCGCGAGGTTTTGGACGCCTCTTGGGATGCCATGTACATCACCGGGGGCGGCGTTGGCGTGTTGATCGGCGTCTGGTGTTGGCTAGCCTATCCCCGGTTCGAGGGTCAAACGGCACAGCGCAAGGAAATCGTTCTGCGCTGGCGGTACTGGCTCTACTACGCGCTCGTCTTCATGGGGGGCGCACGACGGCAGATCTTCATGGTCTTTGCGCCTTTCATGATGGTCGAAAAGTTCGGGCTGGATGTCGAAGGTCTGGCGGCGATTTTCATCGTCAATTACATCGCCAATATGATCGTTGCCCCTTTCATCGGGCGCTTCATCCAACGCTACGGCGAGCGGCTGAGCCTGATCATCGAGTATATCGGGCTCTTCGGGGTCTTCTCGCTCTATGTCGGCGTCTACTATTTCGACTGGTCTTGGGAGGTCGCGGCGACGCTTTACGTTGTTGATCACCTCTTCTTCGCAATGGCCTTCGCGCAGAAGACGTATTTTCAGAAGATCGCCGACCCTGCAGATCAGGCACCAACGGCTGCCGTTGCTTTTACGATCAACCACATCGCGGCGGTGTTCCTTCCGGCAGCCCTGGGCTTTCTCTGGCTCGCCTCGCCTGCGGCGGTGTTTGGCCTTGCCGTCGGGATGTCGCTGATATCGCTGGCCCTGGCGTTCCTGGTGCCGCGGCATCCGGAGGAGGGGAACGAGACCACGTTCGTCCGTACGCCCGCAATGCAGCCGGGGGAGTGATGAAGGTAGCGACTGAAGTCTGGCAGGCACCAAGCAGATTCGGTCGCCATAAAACGCATCGCGGCGCTTTAAGCGGCACACTTGGACGCTTAACGCTTGTGCCAAAGACCGTTGTTTCGACTGGTTCGACGCAGCGCCTTTGTCGAATATCGTGGAACATCAAGTCTGACCGCGCTGACCATCAACGATGAGCACCGAAGCAAAGTTCACCAAAGGCTCGACCATGCGCCACGTCGTGGTCATGACGGCGACGGCGTCAGTCGGGTTGTTGTCGCTGTTTCTGGTCGATGCGCTCAACCTCTTCTACATCTCGCTTCTGGGCGTGACAGAACTTGCCGCGGCCATCGGGTTCGCTGGAACGATCCAGTTTTTCATGATTTCGGTCTCCATCGGCCTGATGATTGCAGGCGCAGCAACGGTCAGCCGGGCGATTGGCGCAGGCGACACTGAACGCGCCAGACGCCTGGCCGGATCTTCACTGATTACCACCGTGCTGACCATGACAGTCGTCGGGATCGTCAGTTGGATCTACCGGGTGGAGATGCTGCAGTTACTGGGAGCTGAGGGTGAGGCGCTGCAACAGGGCGCGCACTTCCTGTCGATTGCTCTTTGCTCAATCCCGCTGTTGGGTATTGGAATGGCGACGTCGTCGACCTTGCGAGCGCACGGAGAGGCACGTCAGGCGATGTATGTCACCCTGGGCGGCGGTGTCTTTGCAGCGGTCGTCGATCCTATCCTTATTTTCGGACTTGATCTGGGCATCACCGGGGCGGCACTGGCGATGGCGATCACGCGCGCATTCATTGCATCCATCGGTCTTTATTTTGTAATCGTGAAGCATAGCCTGATCGCGTGGCCAAGGGTTCCGGACTGGATTGCAGATATGCGCCCGCTTGCAATTATCGCCGGGCCAGCAATGGCGACGCAGTTGTCCACGCCGTTTGGTATGGCGTATCTGACACGAACCGTCGCCGAATCCGGCGACGCGGCCGTTGCGGGCTGGGCCGTGATCGGGCGGATTGCTGCTTTGTCCTTCGGCGGCATTTTTGCGCTGGCAGGGGCCATTGGACCGATCGTCGGTCAGAATTACGGCGCTAAGCTCTGGCCGCGCATCGCCAGCACTTACCGGGACGGTTTGATATTCGTCACCGTATACGTGCTTATCGCCTGGGCACTGCTCAACCTGTTTACAGGACTGATCGTCGCCGGCTTCAATCTGGAAGGCGCTGGGAAAGAGGTTCTGCGGACCTTTGTGCTCTACGGCGCGCCGGCCTACATTTTCACCGGGGCTCTGTTCGTTTCGAATGCGGCCTTCAACAATCTTGGCCGCCCGCTGTGGTCAACCGGCTTCAACTGGTCGCGGGATGCGGTCGTCATCCCCTTTCTGGTGTTTCTGCTGGCAGGCAGTTTCGGTGTGGCCGCGGCTGTCTACATTCAAGCCATGGGCGGGATTTTTGTTGGCACAATCGCGGCCATCACCGGTTGGCGGCTGGCCCAGAAAATCAAGGATCGCAAGCTGTCTGCGCCCGAGGTCGGCGATGTCCCTGTGCCGCCCCTTTCGTCGGGCCGGATCGCCGCCGTGGCCACCCCTGAAGCTCTGGCGCCAGTCAACAAGAAACGCTAGATCTCGCGGCTGAGACTCAGTTTGAAGGATCCAGCAAGATGCCAAAGATCATCTTCATCGAGCACAATGGCACGTCGCACGAAGTCGACGTCAATGAAGGTCTGACCGTCATGGAAGGCGCAGTAAGCAACAATATCCCCGGAATCGATGCGGATTGCGGCGGCGCTTGTGCGTGTTCCACGTGTCATGTCTATGTGGATGCAGGCTGGGTCGACAAGATCCCGGGCAAGGAAGACATGGAGATCGACATGCTCGATTTCGCGTTCGAGCCGGACGAGGAAACCTCGCGCCTGACCTGCCAGATAAAGGTCACCGCAGACATGGACGGGCTGGTTCTGAAGATGCCGGAGAAGCAGATTTGAGGCTGCTTGCCCTTCTGTGCCTCTGCCTCGTTCATTCGACCGGGCAGGCGGATGGCGTTCAGTTCAAACCGTTCTTTGGCGATCAGACAGCTCGGTATGGCCACAATGTTCTGGGTGGGAACGAGTATGATGGGTTCGGCGTCAAGGTTGTCGATGGAACGAATGAACCTCGATTTCTCGGCATAGTCCTTCCGAAGCATCGTGTAATTGAGGAAATTGCGCTCAGGCTTGTCGATGTGGATGGCGACCCCGTGCCCGAAGTGGTTGTGGTCGAGTCGAGCGCAAGTGGCGGCGCCGAACTCGCCATATATGGCGGCCTTCCAAAGAAGCTGGAGAAAGTCGCCAACACCCCTCCCATTGGCCGTCGCAACCGTTGGTTAGCCCCCGCCGGGATTGCCGATTTCGACGGGGACGGGCAGAACGACATCGCCTACGTCGAGAAGCCGCATATCGGCGGTGATCTGTACCTCTGGACTATGCGGGATGGTCAACTTGTCGAATTGGCGCGCACAGGCGGCTTTTCTAACCACAAGATTGGCGAAGATTTCATCACCGGCGGGGTGCGCGACTGTGGCGACGGGCCGGAGGTCGTGCTACCAAATTTCAACTGGAGCAAGGTAATGGCCGTCCGGTTCGATGGCATCGCGTGGCAACCGCGCGAAATTGCCGATCGAACGGACGCGGCGACGATTTCTGCCGCACTGGCCTGTGAGAACTGAGAGGGTGCGCATGTCTCGTCCGGTTGTTGGGATTGCCTGTGGACAGCACAAGGTTGAAGAAACCTACGAAGTGCAGATGACCGGCCGGCGCACGCTGGATGCCGTTCGCGAGTGTTCCGACTGCATGCCGCTGATGATACCAGGCCTGCCGTCTGCCACCGACATCAACGATCTGGTGGCAACACTGGATGGAATTGTTCTAACCGGTGCCCGCGCGAATATACACCCGCGCTTCTATGGCGAGGAATACACCGCGGCTTATGGCGAGATGGACGAGGAACGCGACGCGGTCATGCTGCCTCTGGTCCGTGCAGCGGTCGATTGCGGCATCCCGATCTTCGGGCTCTGCAAGGGCATTCAGGAAATGAACGTGGCTTTCGGAGGCACGCTGTTTCACGAGGTTGGTGCCGTCGAGGGCCGCCACCGCCACCGCATGATCAAAGGCTGCAGGGATCCGGAACTTATCTTCGAAAAGCGTGAAACCGTCCGCCTGATCCATAATGGAGAGATGGCGCGGATGCTGGGCACGACCGAGATTCAGACGAACTCTTTGCACGGCCAGGCGGTGCGCGACGCGGGCGACCGGGTGATCATTGAAGGCCGCGCCCTGGATGACACGGTGGAAGTGATTTCGATCGAGGACGCCCGCGCCTTCTCTATCGGTGTGCAATGGCACGCGGAGTTCGAGCCGGAGAACGACCCGGTCGGCACCGTGCTATTCCGCGAATTTGGCGATAGCGCCCGCGCCCGCCAGATGCGCCGCGTCAGCGCCTATGCTGCGTGAAATGAAAAGCTCTAAAACTTTCGGAGCAAACGTGCCTGATCGAAGCCGCTAACACGGCGAAGCAGTTCACGGAATAAATCGCTTTTAATGCAAGAAAGAGCGACCGTTTGGTTGTCTCGGCAGCGTGTTCACATGGTCCGGCCGACAACATGCCCGCTGACCGGAGCCTGTTGCAGCTAGAGCATTTTCCGATCAATCTGGTTCGTATCCAGAGTTCGTGAAGTAGTTTGCGCATTCGCTGGCGCTGAAGGAGTTGAGCGCCATGACGATTGCCGCTTCGAGGGCGTCAACGGTTCGTGCTGC
>JBCCMP010000229.1:0-8110 GCA_039026295.1 Pseudomonadota bacterium
CCTTCGCTGCATGTGACCGCTTTGGGCCGCGACCGTGCTGATCTGTCAAGACAGGGTGCCTGCGCGGAGGCTATTGCCGCCGCCGATGCGGATATCGTGGTCAATGCGGCAGCCTACACCGCCGTCGATCAGGCGGAGCACGAGGCCGATCTGGCGCAGCGCATCAATGCCGATGCGGTGGCAGAGATCGCGAATGCCTGCGCGGCCCGGGACCTGCCGCTGATCCAATTATCGACCGACTACGTCTTCAATGGCCAGTCCATACACCCGTGGCGGGAAGGCGATGCGCCGGAGCCACTGAGCGTTTACGGGCGCACCAAGCTGGCCGGTGAGGAGGCGGTCGGTCAAAGCGGTGCACGTGCTGTCATTTTGAGAACGTCCTGGGTGTTTTCGGCGCACGGATCGAACTTTGTACGCACCATGTTGCGGTTCGGGGCACAGCGCGGCAGCCTGGATGTCGTCAACAATCAGTACGGCGGTCCGACCGCGGCCCATGACATTGCCGCGGCGGTCTTCAGGGTCGCGCACGCTCTGCTTTACGGGCGCGGGCAACCGGGAATCTATCACTATTGCGGTGCGCCGCACACGACCTGGTTCAAGTTTGCACAGGCGATTTTCAGCCAGACCCCGGCTCAGCGCCCGGTTCTTGTCCCGATCCAGTCCGAAGACTGGCCAACGGCCGCGACCCGGCCGATGTTCTCGATGCTCGACTGCGCGCGGATCAACCAGACATTCGGCATCGAACAGCCCGATTGGCGTCCCGCCCTTGGGCTCGTCCTGTCAGAGCTGGCGACACCAGAGCCATCCTTGCAGGCGGCATCGGCATGACCGTTGCTCAAGATCAACGCGCCGTCCGGCGCCATGTTCTGGGATGTCCGGTCGACCCGGTCACGCTGGATCAGGCGGCCGACCTGGCCGTGCGGGCAATGCACAGCGCCAGCCGGATGCAGCATTGTGCGGTCAACACCGCCAAGCTTGTGGCGATGCGGCGCAACCCCGAACTGGCGGCTGATGTAACCTCGTCCGATCTGATCACGGCGGACGGCATGGGTGTGGTGTTGGCGGCGCGTCTGACCGGGCAGCGCCTTCCCGGGCGCGTCACCGGGATAGATCTGATGCAAAAGCTGATGGGCCGCTGCGCGCAGGACGGCCTACGTCCCTATCTTTTGGGCGCACGGCCGCACGTGCTTGAGAAAGCTGCATCGCGCCTTGCGGCGCAGTTCCGTGGGCTGCGGATAGCGGGACTGCAACATGGATACTTTTCGCCCGGGGAGGAAGCAGAGATCGTGTCCGCGATCAACGCATCCGGTGCCGATTGCCTGTTCGTTGCCTTGCCGACGCCCGCGAAGGAGCGGTTTCTGGCCAGACACGGGCAGGCCCTGAACGTGCCGTTTGTCATGGGTGTCGGTGGGTCATTCGATGTCATTGCCGGACATGTCCGCCGCGCACCGCGCTGGATGCAGGGGGCGGGTCTGGAATGGGTGTATCGTCTTTGCCAGGAACCGCGGCGCATGTGGCGCCGGTATCTCGTCACCAACTCGATCTTTGCCGTCCTGCTCTGCCGCGCACTTGCGGTGCGTGCCGTTGCGGCCAGTCCCGTAAGCGATCAATAGCGGAGAAGCGGTTTGCAAGTTCTACATATCTCTGCCGACTTTCCGGACCCTCTCAGGCCGGCCAAGACACGCGCCGTTGCCAACCTTCTGGAACTGGCGCCAGAGCACAACCATTTCGTCTATTCCCTGAACCGGACGGGCTGGCGTGCTGGTGTCGCCGCACTGCCGTTCGACGATGCGCACCGTGCGGTCGCTTATGGTGCGCCCCCATTCGCTGTCGCTTTGCGCAGGTTTCTTCTGCCGGTTGCCCATTGGATCATCCGCGACGCCGAGCAGCGCAACCTGAAACCGGCCGTCGTCCATGCGCACAAGCTGGTGGTCGAAGGCCTGATCGGCGAGATCGTTGCCGACGCCCTTGGCGCGCGGCTGGTGGTGTCATCCCAGGGCAACACGGATCTGAAATTCATCAGCGCCCGGCGCAGCCTGAGGCCTGCCTGGCAAAAGGTCTGGCGGGCGGCCGAGGTTGTTCTGCCCTTTGCGCCCTGGACCGGCGATGCGCTTGCCAGCATGCTGGGTCCGCGCGACGGGCCGGTTCTGGCGCTGCCTTGTCCGACTGCCGCGGATCGCCAGATGCCGCCGCGGCGCTGCAGCCCGGTTGTCCGCAGCATTTTCTGCCTGGACGAGGCCGAAAACAAAAACGCAGCCCATTTGATTGCGGCTGTCGAAGCGGCGGCGGCACTGGTGCCGGAGATCCGGCTGGAAATCATCGGTACCGGCTCGCCATCCAGTTTTGCCCGCATGACCAAAATGATCAGTGCCAACCGGCGCGTTCGACTTCTGGGACCGGTGCCGAACGGTCAGATCCAGCAATTGCTGAACCGCTCCGCCTGTATGGCGCTGCCCTCTAGGCGTGAAAGCTACGGCATGGCGTTCGCGGAAGCCCTGCTTGCCGGTTGCCCGGTCGTGCACGGTGCGGGATCGGGGATCGATGGGTATTTCCCAGAGCGGTCGTTTGCCGCTTCGGCCGACCCTGACAGCGTCGAGAGCCTTGCCGCGGTGCTTACGCAGATGGTGAAGGAGCAATTCTCGATCAAGCAGGATCTGTTGCAGGCGCAGCGCCGCGGCGAGATTGAGGTTTTGCAAAGGCCCTCGATTGCACGCACCTACAGGCAGGCGCTGATGGCGGCGGCCGGTCTGGTTCCTGAGCTTCCCGGCCTGCCGCCGAGGCCCGGCCTGCCACTGCCCGCATAGCCGCCGGACATGACGTCAGCAGCTTATGTCGGTGTGCCCGTTCGTGGTCTGGCCGGGCAGGGTGATCGCGCACGTGACCACCTGCACTGGGCCATCGGGTCGTTCATCTTCTCGATGATCATACCGTCAGAGTTTGCGTTCGAAATCGCGGATCTTCGCATCAGCCCGCAGCGGCTCGTATTGCTTGCGGCGGCGGTTGGAATTGCTGTTCGGCTTCTCGCAGCGCGCGATCTCAGAGCACCCGACTGGATGGTCATTGCCGGCAGCGGATGCGCTGTGATGGCCAGCCTTCAGCATCTCGCTCTTGGTCCGGCATTCGAACGGGGATCGTCCTTTGTTCTGGAGACGGCCGTCGCCTATCTTTTGCCGGTCGCGTTTCTGACCACGATCGGACAGATCCGCAGCCTCGTTCGGATCCTCTTTCTTGCCGTCGCAATTCTCGCCGTTTTTGCCGCGATGGAAGCGATTCTGGCCGAACATTTCATCGCTAACTTCAGCGCCGACCTCGTGGACGGCGAGGAGCCCTTTACCGCGGACCAGCGGCTCGGTCTGCTGCGGGCGCGGGCGACGTTCTCTCATCAGATCCTGTTCGGCGTGTTCTGCGGCTCGCTGTTTGCGCTGTTCTGGTGGGAAGCGCGAACGGCCTCGGAGCGTTGGGTCCGTTCGGCGTTTTGCGGTCTGGGCGTGTTCTGCTCGCTCTCGTCTGCAGCGTTTCTGCTGGTGATTCTGCAGGCCGGGCTGATTTTCGGCGAGCGGCTGTCGCGTCGATTGCGGTGCCGGACATTCACGCTGTGGGCGTGCGCGATTGCGGGTGGGCTGTCCGTTGAAGTTGTTGTTCAGGGAGGGCTGACCGGGTTCGTGACACGCTACCTCTCGCTCAATCCCGAAACAGCGTATTACAGACAGCTGATCTGGACCCACATCACCGATGACATCACGGCGAGCCCCCTGTTCGGAACCGGCGGGTTCTGGACCCGGCCCGCGTGGATGATCACGAGCATCGACCAGACCTATTTCGCCAAGGCAATCCTATACGGCGTGCCGTGCATTGCGTTGCTGTGCCTTTCCGGCCTCTGGACGGCCCGCTCGCTTCTGAAACGGATCCCGGAAGGGGTCGGCCCGGGCTTTCGTCAACTGCGCTATGGCTGGCTGTTCTGCATCCTGGGGATCGCCATTGCCGGTCTGACTGTGGACTATTTTGGCCGCGCCCTGCCGTTTGTGATGTTCATTCTGGGCGTGGGTGCCGCGCTCGACCGCATCGCCGGAAAGGCGTCTGCATGACAGGTCTGACGACGGCGGGTTTTTTACAGCGAAACCGGACTTTGCCGCTGCTGCGGGGCTGCCTCATGATCTCCGGTGTCGCAAGTCTGGCGTGGTGCGCGCTTTGGCTTTCCACCGGTGAGACATTTGCGATCGTCCGCTTCGGGCTCTACCTCGTGCCGTTATTGATCGTGGGCTGGCTTGTGCTTGCAGGTGCCGCGGCGCTTCTGGGTCGCCCCTTGCCCGCTATTCTCCACGTCTTGGCGGCCCTTCTGATCTACTCGGCCCTGCCTCCGACCCTGACACGGTCTGCCGTTGCTGCCGCTTCTGAACCGGTCGCAATCAGTGTGACGACGCTGTCAAACCGCACCCGCAATCGTGATATGGCGGCAACGGCCGAGGCTATTCGCCGCCGCCCGGCGGATGTGGTTATCCTGCAGGAAGTAGCCGACCCCGCTGGACTGACGGTTGCGCTGCGGGGTCTTTTCAAGCCCGATGCCCTGCCCAGCGCATGCAACCGCGGGACCTATCTGATCGTCAGCCGTCATCCGCTCGGACCACCCGATCCGGCCAGTTCGAACGCATGGATGACGTGCCCGATTGACCTTCCCTCGGGCCGCGCACTGGTTGCGTCGGTCCATCTGCCCAAGCCGTGGGGCAGGGGGGCAGATCAGATAGCCGCTGCATCTGAGCTTCTTCAGATTTTGAGGAAAACGAACATGCCGACGATCGTTGCCGGTGATTTCAATGCCACCCCGCTGACAGAGACTCTTCGCGGCTTTTCGGCAGACTTTGTGAATGCCTTCGACAAGGTCGGTGCGGGCGTCGGTTTTACGTTTCCGACACCAGCACGGCGTCTCGGTACGTTCGGGCCATTTCTGCGGATCGATCACATTTACCACTCGGGTCACTTTCGACCGGTGGCAGCAGAGGTCGGCGGCTGGCATCCACCGGGCGCAGATCACTTTCCGCTGACCGTTACGCTGTCACCGCGATCTGTCGGGAACTGAGCGGTTGGCGGTTCGCGCATTCCTGATGGCTGCCTCGGCCCGCGCGGCGAACGTGATGCTGCTCGTTCTGCGGACAAAACTCATCGCGCAGCTACTCGGTCCAGAGGGGATCGGGCTGCTTGGGCTCTACAGCAGCGTGCAGGAGATCCTTGCGCAGTCTGCCGATGGCGGGCTGTCTCATAGCGCGGTGCGTCAGGTGGCTGTCGATCGGAACAGACCGGCCCGGATCGGAACCCTGCGCCGGGCACTCTTTCTGGCCGTGACCGTCGCCGCGGTTCTGGGCGCAGCCGTCGTCTGGCTGGTCCGCGATCATCTGGCCATTCGCCTGACCGATGACCCGGCCCTCGCGTTTGAATTCGGGATCCTCGGTCTTGGGGTGGCGCTGACGGTCCTTTTTCGCTGGCGTCAATCGCTGCTCAGCGGTTACCGCGCGGTCGGCAACCTGGCCCGCGCCGTGGTGCTGGGCACGGTTCTGGCAACCATTGCCGGTCTAGTCGCGGTCTGGCTGCTCGGCCGAGAGGGGATCATCTGGGCAGTCGTCGCGGTGCCGTTCTTCAGCCTCTTGATGACCTTGCGGGCCCCTTTGCCGAAGGTTCCAGAGCAGAGAACCAGACGCGGCCTTTTGTTCATGACCGTCGCGTGGCGCAGGCTGTTCCGTCTTGGCTTTGCGCTGATGTTGATCGCGCTTCTCACCCTGGCAGTGCCCATGATCCTCAGGGTATGGCTGATCCACGTCGGTGGTCTTGCCGAGGCGGGGCTTTTTCAGGCGGTCTGGGTCATATCGGCCCACGTCATGACCGTCTTGATGACGTCGGTCGCAATGGATTTTTACCCTGCACTGTCCGTTGCCGCATCCGACCCCGGTGAATCGCGGCGCCTGATCAATCTGCAGTGCCGCGTCCATCTTGTCTTCGGCGCGCCGGTCGTCCTGGCCGTGATCAGTCTGGCGCCGGTCCTGCTGATCCTGCTGTTCTCGCAGGAATTCGCGGTCGCAGCCGCGCTGCTTCAGTGGCAGATGCTCGCCCTGGTGTTGCGTCTGATCGCGGTACCGGCTGAGACCTTGCTGACGGCGCAAGCGCGCCCCTGGCCGGTCTTTCTGCTCCACGCCGTCGTGCAGGGAGCAACATTGCTGCTCGCGGTGCACATCTACTCTGTTCATGGCCTCGCGGGCATCGGTATCGCCCACGTCATGGGGGGTGTCCTGCATCTGGTCCTTCTGGGCTTGATCCTTCGGCAGGGTAAGGGCGCGACTGGACAAAGGGTTGTCTGGACATGGTCCGTCCTTGTGCGCGCAGGCGGACTGGCCAGCCTTTCGTTGCTACTGATCATGGGACATGCCATTTCCCCTGCCGCGGCGGCGGTGGCCGGCTGTACCGTCACAGGTCTGGCCGCGGTGCCGTGCCTGCTGCTGATGTTTGGCAGCCTGCCGGCGCAAAGCCGATTGCGGCGATCGTTGTCTGCCGGGATCAGCAAGGCAGAGGCAAAGATCGCGCGCATACCAGCGTCTATCTGATCATTCGAGGGAATGGTGTCCTGTCGCTGGCCGGTGCAGGATCGCGTGTCCATAGTATTGATGGTACCACTAACTCAGAGGGCAGCATGCGCGATCTTTCTGGCAAAACGGTCTGGATCACCGGTGCAGGCACCGGCATCGGCGCGGCGGCGGCCGAGCGCCTTGCTGCCGCAGGCTGCCGGGTCATACTTTCGGGCAGGCGGGCGCAGCCGCTGCAGGAAATTGCTGATCGGATTGCTGCCATTGGCGGCGACGTCGCGGTTGCGCCACTGGATGTTGCAGACCGCAATGCGGTCGCTGAAACTGCCGAGAGCATCCGCTTGGAACACGGACCGGTCGACATTCTGATCAACAATGCCGGGATCAACGTGCCTGAACGTCACTGGACGCAGATCAGCCATGACGACTGGGATGCGGTGATTCAGATCGATCTGAACGGGGCATTCTATTGCACGCAGACCGTTTTGCCGGACATGCGGACGCGCAAGGAGGGGCTGATCATCAATGTCTCGTCCTGGGCCGGGGTGCGCGTCAGCTACCTGACAGGTCCTGCCTACAACGCGGCCAAGCACGCCATGACCGCGATGACGGAAAGTCTGAACATGGAAGAATGCGTCAACGGCATACGTGCGTGCGCGATCTGCCCCGGCGAAGTTGCAACGCCGATCATGGACAAGCGCCCTGTCCCCATCCCAGCCGAGGATCGTGTTCGCATGGTGCAACCGGAAGACATGGGCGAGACGATCCATTTCATTGCCGCGATGCCCGCCCATGTCTGTGTCAATCAGCTGATCATCAGCCCGACCTGGAACCGGGGCTATGTGAAGTTTCATCAGGATAACGGGCTGGAGTAACCTTTCATCGCGGCAAAGTTTGTTTCGGTGAGAGCAATCAGTGCTACGCTGCACCCAAAGCCCGCGGCTGTCGCGGATGGGGGGAAGATGCCCGGTGCGCTGAAGGTCCTTTTTATCATTCCCGTTCTTCTGCTGATCCTCGCCGGTCCGGCGACAGCGCAGTCTTTGCTCTTGAGCCAGCAATCAGATGAAGAGGCGACTGATGTTCAGGATCTGAACCCGGACATGGTCGATGGCATGCTGGCCCGAATGACGGATGCCGAGATCCGCGAGCTTCTTCGAGCCGAACTGGTGCGGCGGGCAGAGATGGAGACCGAGCGGGACATCGGTACAGCCGAGACAATCATGGCGATCGAGGTGCGTCTGACATCGATGGCCGAGCGGATTGAAGCCCGAGTGACCCGCTGGATCGGTGCGATCGCGAACATCCAGGACCGTGCACCGAAGATCGAAGAGCGTCTCGCGCGGGGAAGCGCCGGGATTTTGGGAATGGTGCTCAGCGCGGTTGCCATTTTTCTGGCCGGGGTGGCTGCCGCGCTGATCGTCATCGGGTCCACTCGGACCTGGCGTGACTGGCTGCGAACCACCGGCAGCGACAACTACTGGGACAAAGTCGTCCGGTCGTTCGCGCTGTTGGTCCTGCAGATGTTGCCGATCGTCGCCTTTGTC
>JBCCMP010000230.1:0-8091 GCA_039026295.1 Pseudomonadota bacterium
CACACGCAACATATCTGGAACCAACCATCATCACGTGCTGCTGGAGCGGGAACTTGCTGATTTGCACGGCAAGGAGGCGGCGCTGCTGTTCACATCGGGGTATGTGTCCAACTTTGCAGCACTTGGCACACTTGGGGCGCAGCTTCCGGACTGCGTGATCCTCTCGGATGCATTGAACCACGCCTCTATGATCGAAGGCATTCGTCACTCGCGGGCCGAAAAACGGATCTGGAAGCATAACGATGTCGAAGACCTGGATCGGCAGCTCTCCAAGATCGAGCCAGGCCGTCCAAAGCTGATTGCATTCGAGAGCGTCTATTCGATGGACGGCGACATCGCGCCGATCGCCGAGATCTGTGATGTGGCAGACAGGCACGGCGCGATGACCTACCTGGACGAGGTGCATGCCGTGGGCATGTATGGCCCACGCGGCGGCGGGATCGCCGAGCGGGAAGGACTTATGGACCGCGTGACCGTGATCGAAGGCACCTTGGCTAAGGCTTACGGCGTGATCGGCGGATACATCACGGCGTCGGAGGCGCTGTGTGATTTCATCCGATCGTTCTCGTCCGGATTCATCTTCACGACCGCGCTTCCCCCAGCCGTGGCGGCGGGCGCAAAAGAGGCCGTCAAACACCTGAAAACGTCAGAGATTGAACGGGCTCAGCAGCGCCGAGCCGTAAAGATGCTGAGGGCAAAACTGGATGCAGCAGGCATTCCACATCAGGACAATCCCAGTCACATCATCCCGGTCATGGTCGGCGATCCGGTGAAGTGCAAAATGATCTCTGACATCCTGCTGAATGACTACGGGATCTACGTGCAGCCGATCAATTATCCGACGGTGCCCAAGGGGACAGAGCGACTGCGTTTCACTCCTGGCCCGTTGCATACAGCGGCAGACATCGACCATCTGGTCAGGGCGCTGTCCGCGCTCTGGTCGCAATGCGCCTTGGCGCGGGCCGTGGCGTGACGACGGCGGAAGAGGTCAGTCTTCTCGCAATAGAATCAGCAGACCGGCGATCGTCCCGGCAACCCCCAGCCAGACGATCGGCGCGATCCAACCGTTGCCAATCAGTCCCTCTTCGATGATCACGAATGTGGGCACGAGATAGCCGTACGCCATGACCTTCGCTGCGGGAAGTCTGAGAGCCGCGAACTGCAGCAACAGCGCCGTGATCGCCGTCGTGAAAACGCCGAGGTACAAGATACCAACCCAGGCGACCGGCGGCAGCACCGCCCAGTCCGTTGCAAGCACGTCTGGTGCCGAATAGATGCCGGTGAACAGCAACCCACCGCACAGCATACCAAAGGTATAGACGCGAACCGGTTCCTCCCGCCTGGTAAGTCGGACAAGCGGGGTGTAGAGCGCATGGGCCATGCAGCCGATCAGAAACAGCTGCTCGCCGGGTCCGAACCGCAGGCTGATCAGCGCCGCTATATCGCCGCGGAAAATTACCCACAGCGCCCCACCACCTGCGAGCGCCAACGCCAGAGCCATGGACCCTGTCGTGATCTGGCGCATCAGCAGCCACCCGAAGACCGCACTCATAATCGGGGTCATCGTGAAAACGGCGCCGGTCGAGACGGGATCGGTGATCGCCAGAGCCTCGAACATCAGATTGAAGTAGCCAGCCATCAGCCCGCCAAGCAGAACATATCGCCACGGCGCACGGAAATGAATGCGACGCATCTCGGGCAAGATGATCAGGCCCATGATCATGACGGCGAGCGCGAACCTCGCCGCCGTCAGCGGTCCGGGCGCAATGTGCGGCACCGCCTGATCGCCAAGCGTGAACGAGACCGATATCAGCAGCGCGAACAGAAGCATCGCCGCATGACCGCGCAGGCGGTCTGTGCTGGCAGGCTGGAGCGCGATCGACATCTCCGCCGCCTATCCCGCGCAGCAGCTTTCGGCAACTGCTGCGTTGACAGAAAACAGGCATGCGCCAGAATGCGCATCTGGGTTCAGGAGATTTATGATGGTCAAATTCCTCGCAGCGGCACTGATGGTGATTTTCGCAGCCACCGGGGCAAGCGCGCAGAGCCTGGCAAAGATCAAGGCTGAAAAGGGCTGCCCGGATTGCGATCTGGACCTCATCTCCATGCGGCAACTGGCCCTCCCGGGTGCCAATTTCGCAGGTGCCAGCCTGACAGAGGCCGACATGAAGGAAGTCCGGCTGACCCAGGCGCAATTCTCGGGCGCGTCGCTGCGCCGCGCCGAACTGGAACGTGCGGTCCTGATCCAGGCAAACTTCACGGAAGCCCAGATGCGCGACGCGGACCTGGAGAAGTCCGACCTGACCGGGGCCATCTTCACCCTTGCGGATCTACGCGACGCGGACCTGGCCAACGCTGTTCTTTCGGGCGCTGAATTCACCGAAGCGGATCTGCGGCACGCCTTGATGCGCAGGATCGAAGCGGGTACGGCCAGCTTCCGCGAAGCATTGCTGGAGCGCGCCGACCTGGAGCGGTCGCGACTGATGGGAGCCGATTTCACGAATGCGCGGATGGCCGGGGCTGACCTCGACCGCGCAGAGTTGAGCGGTGCAAACTTTTCGGGTGCCGACATGGCGCAGGTGCGGCTGTCCTCGGCAAACCTTTCCGGTGCGATGCTGACGCGGGCGAATCTGAAGGGTGCGCTGCTGCGGCGAACGAACTTATCGGGCGCGGACCTCTCGCAGGCCGAGGGGCTGAAAGAGGACCAACTGTCGCTCGCGTGTGGGGATGCAAACACCCTTTTGCCCGAGGGGATGTCGATCCGCGTTTGCGAGACCGGCAACTGATCGGACCAGACTTTCCATCATTGCATCTGGTGTTGCGCTGCAGCGCGCCCCGCTCTATTTGGGGCGAGAATCAGAGAGGGCTGCAGGGTAGTTCATGGACGACGAGACGGGACCGATCGCAACAGCGCTGCCCGGCTATTTGTCAGACCGTTATGCCAGCTGGAAAGACGGGCGTTTCGAGCAGAACAAGGCCTGGTACGCTCGGTTGGCGGCCATGGGTCAGCACCCAAGGGCCATGGCGATCCAGTGCTGCGACAGCCGGGTCAACGCGATGGAGATGTTCGGCGCAGAGCCGGGCGATCTGTTCATCGTGCGCAACGTTGCCAATCTGGTGCCGCCTTATGACCCTGACCACGGACACCATGGCACCTCGGCCGCTGTCGAATATGCCGTGAATATCCTGCAGGTCGCCCACATCGTGGTGCTGGGCCATTCGAACTGCGGCGGGGTCCATGCCTGCCATGACATGTGCTCGGGCAATGCGCCGCAGCTGGAGGAATCATCAAGCTTCATCGGCCGCTGGATGGACATTCTGCGTCCCGGTTACCTGAAGGTCATAGACCAGGTGGAGGGAGAGGCCGCCCAGAAATCGGCGTTGGAGAAAGAGGGCGTTCTCACCTCGCTGAACAATCTCATGACCTTTCCTTTCGTGGCCCAGGCAGTCAAAGACGGTGTCCTGACACTGCACGGCACCTGGCTCGATATCGGTACCGGCGAAATGCACGTTTACGACAGGGAGACGGGGTTTACCCCGGTCGCATGACGCCGCGCTTCACCGTTGTCGCCCCTATGCTGAACGAGGCGGAGAATGTCCCGGCGATGGCGGCAGAAATCGCCGAAGCCTGCGCAGATATCGGCCCGTTCGAAGCTGTATTTGTCAATGATGGCTCAACCGATGGGACAGCGGACGCGATTGCTGCGGCTCGCGAGAGTTTTCCGTGGTTGCGCGAGGTCCGTCATGCCGCGCCCTGCGGTCAGTCAGCGGCAGTACGATCCGGGGTCAGGGCAGCCAAGGCGCCGGTTGTATGTACGATTGACGGCGATGGTCAGAATCCGCCGAGCGAGATCCCCAAGCTGGTTGCGCCGTTGCTGGATGGCCCTGCGGATCTGGGACTGGTGGCGGGGCAACGCGTCGACCGGCAGGATACCGCGTCAAAGAAAGTTGCCTCGCGAATGGCCAATCGGCTGCGCGCCTTCATGCTGAAAGACGACACCCGCGACACAGGCTGCGGGTTGAAGGCCTTTCCGCGGGACGTCTTTCTGGCCCTTCCCTTCTTCGACCACATTCACCGCTACCTGCCTGCCCTTGTCAAACGCGAGGGGCTGCGGATCGAACTGGTGGACGTGTCTCATCGCGCACGGGAGGCCGGTTCATCCAAATACACCAATTTCGGCCGCGCCATGGTCGGTATCGCTGATCTGCTCGGCGTCTGGTGGCTGCTGAGGCGACGCAAAGTACCGGCAGTCACGTATACGGACACGTGATGGAGTGGCTGGCGGATTTCCTCGGCGTGGACAGCCGGGCGGAACTGATCTGGATCGCCGTCGGTCTTGGTGGTCAGCTGATGTTCATGATGCGGTTCATGCTGCAATGGATCGCAACAGAGAAAGCCCGCAAATCAGTGATCCCGGTATCGTTTTGGTGGTTCTCGATCATCGGCGCCGCCATATTGTTGGCGTATGCCATCTGGCGGCGCGATCCTGTCTTCATACTGGGTCAGAGTCTCGGCTTCTTCATATACAGCCGCAATCTCTGGTTCATCTATCAGGAGCGCCGCGAAAGCGGCACACCCGAAGATCAGCAGTGACCTATTTGGTCAGCAGCAGTTTTCCCTGACGCGTGATCCGCAACGTGTAGGTCATCTGTTGATGCTCGATCGTAAGGATCCTGGCGTCGCCGAACAGATCTTCCGAGGTCAGGTGAACCGGCTGCTGCGCTTCTGGCAGTTCGCGGACTTGCATGTTCATCTGTCATTCTCCATTAGCGGGCGCTCGAGATGCGCCAACAGGGATTCGGTGTTTCCGGCAGACCACAAACTGTCCAGCGACAAGGCGCTCAGCACCTCGTAGATAAGCCCACGATCAGGCGTATCAGGCTGTTCAGGCATCTATGGCTCCCCGGCCTGGTCATGTTTTGTGGCCGCAGGAGATGTCTTTGGCCACGCGCTTACTATATCCGATTCTTTTTATCAGGAAAGTTTTTTCTGACTATCTTTGTAGGATTATTCCGGCGGCCAGTGGTGTGTGCGGAAAGTGCCTGTTCGGGCAGTGTTTTCATAGACGGCGACCACCGAATCTTGTATCTGTCAAATCCCGTGGAACCACATATCGGGCCGGTTGGGGAATCAGCGCTGGTCCAACAAACCACGGGGCACGGGCATGGCGCGGTTTATATTCATCACTGGCGGGGTTGTATCCGGGCTTGGAAAAGGCCTGGCATCGGCGGCTTTGGGCGCACTGCTGCAGGCCCGTGGCTACACAGTACGTCTGCGCAAGCTGGACCCATATCTGAATGTTGACCCAGGAACCATGAGCCCGTTCGAGCATGGCGAGGTCTTTGTCACCGATGACGGAGCCGAAACCGATCTGGACCTCGGTCACTACGAACGTTTCACCGGCGTATCCGGACGGCGCAGCGACTCCACGTCCTCAGGCCGGATCTACAGAGAGGTTTTGGACCGCGAACGGCGCGGCGACTATCTGGGAAAAACGATTCAGGTCATCCCGCACGTTACCGACGAGATAAAGGATTTCATCCGCATCGGGGAAGACGAGGTCGACTTCATGCTGTGCGAAATCGGCGGCACGGTTGGCGACATTGAAGGTCTGCCCTTTTTCGAGGCGATCCGGCAGTTCTCACAGGAAAAACCGCGCGGAGAGTGTGTCTTTCTTCATCTAACGCTTCTTCCCTATCTGGCGGCCAGCCACGAGCTGAAAACCAAGCCGACGCAGCACTCGGTCAAAGAGCTGCGGTCGATCGGCCTGCAACCGGACGTACTTCTGTGCCGAACGGAGCATCCCCTGCCGAAAAGAGAGTGTGAGAAGATCGCTTTGTTCTGCAATGTCCGCCCGGACGCCGTGATCCCGGCAGAAGATCTGAAGTCGATCTATGAGGCCCCCATTGCCTACCACAAGGTGGGGCTGGACCAGGCAGTTCTGGACGCATTCGGGATCGCCCCGGCACCGCGCCCGGACCTCAGCCCCTGGGACGACACCGCCGACAGGGTCTACAATCCCGATGGGCATGTACGCATCGCAGTGGTTGGCAAGTACACGCAGCTCGAGGATGCCTACAAATCGCTGGCCGAGGCATTAACCCATGGCGGTCTGTCGAACCGGGTGAAGGTGGATGCCGAGTGGCTTGATGCCGAAATCTTTGAGCGCGAAGATCCCGCCCCGCATCTCGAAGGTTTTCACGGAATTCTGGTACCCGGCGGCTTTGGCGAGCGCGGCACCGAGGGCAAGATACTTGCAGCGCAATTCGCCAGAGAGCGAAAAGTCCCGTATCTTGGCATCTGCCTTGGCATGCAGATGGCCGTGATCGAGGTTGCGCGCCACCTGGCAGATCTGCCCGATGCGGGATCCGAAGAGTTCGATCACGAGTCCGGCCAGAGGCGCTTCGAGCACATTGTCTATCACCTAAAAGAGTGGGTCGAGGGCAATCGAACGATTCAGCGCGATATCTTGGATGACAAAGGCGGCACGATGCGTCTGGGAGCGTACAATGCGGTATTGGCTGAGGGCTCGCAGGTAGCGCAGATCTACGGAGCCACGACAATCTCCGAACGTCATCGTCATCGCTATGAGGTCGACATCAAATACCGGGACCGGTTGGAGGATGTCGGCCTGAAGTTTTCGGGCATGAGCCCCGACGGCCGCCTGCCCGAGATCATCGAGATTCCGGGACATCCTTGGTTTGTCGGCGTGCAGTTCCACCCGGAATTGAAATCGCGCCCGCTTGATCCGCATCCACTGTTCAAGGACTTCGTTCGGGCAGCGGTCGCGCAGAGCCGTCTTGTGTAAGCGAGTTTCGCCTGCCATCGACTTGAATGGATGATGGGGGTTCTGGCTTAATCTGATCCCTCAGCAAGTTGCTGCAGAAGTCATCGCCGCCTCCTCAAAACGTTCCACGAGTGGTTGCCTCTTTCGGATCGGTCCTCGCTGCATTAGAGACACAGCCGCGTGAGGGTGAGAGATCCGTTTACGTCTCGGCCAGTATTTTCGCTTAATCGCAATGCAAGAGCCGGGGCAATGCACCAGCCGGGACAGTCCAGAAGGGACTTTGGATGAGCTATGACGTCGCCGTTGTCGGGCTGGGCTATGTCGGCCTGACCTTGGCCACCGCGCTGGCCGATACCGGCTTCAAGGTATTGGGCGTCGAGCGTCGCGGCGACGTCGTTGCGATGACCAATCAAGGCGTGCCGCACTTCTCCGAAACCGGGCTTCCAGAGATGCTCACGCATGCCGTGCAGACCGGGCAACTGGTCGCCGCGCAGTCCTTCACCAAAGGCGAGCGGGCGGATTTCTACGTCATCACGGTTGGCACGCCGCTTGCGCCCGATGGCAAGGCGCGGGTCGATTTCATCGAAGCGGCGACCCGGGAAGTCGCAGACAACATGGCCGACGGTGCGCTGGTCATCCTGCGCTCAACCGTCAAGATCGGAACAGCCCGCAATGTCGTCGCGCCGATCCTGGAAGCGTCCGGCAAATCGTTCCAGATCGCGATGTGCCCGGAACGCACGCTGGAGGGCAAGGCGATGCACGAATTGCGCCGCCTGCCCCAGATCGTGGGTGCCGACTGCCCTTAAGCGCGCGAGCGCGCGGCGCACTTCTTCTACAAACTTACACCGACAGCGGTTCAGGTCTCGTCGCTGGAGACGGCTGAAATCATCAAGCTGGTCGATAACACGTTCCGTGATGTGCAGTTCGGGTTCGCGAACGAGGTCGCCCGGATCTGTGATGCCTACGGCGTAAACGCGATGGAGGTCATACCAGGCGGCAAACTTGGATATCCGCGGACGAATGTTGCCCTGCCGGGACTGGTCGGCGGACCATGCCTGGAGAAAGACCCGCACATCCTGGCGCAATCACTGCAGGAGACGGGGCTTGAACTGGACATCACAACTGCTGCGCGCAGGGTCAATGAACGGCAGCCGGCAGAAACAGTGAAGTTTATTCTGCGCGAGCACGCGCGTCGCAGCGATGCTGCGCCGAACATCGCTGTTCTGGGCATGGCTTTCAAAGGGGTGCCGGCAACCGATGATCTGCGCGGCGCGATGTCCTTGCAGGTCATCGCCGCGTTGAA
>JBCCMP010000231.1:0-8077 GCA_039026295.1 Pseudomonadota bacterium
ATCATGGGTCGGGCTTTCGCACTCGATCCAGGGTTTCAGGCCATCGGCCATGGCATCGGCATCAAAGGGCAGGGCATTGGGGTCCATGGCGCACCTCTCAGGTTTCGGGTTCGTTGGATGATCGGGATGATGATTGACAGCTGTCAACCGCCTGGCCCCAGATGGACCAAAGCATCAGAGGGGTGACGCCATGACCGGCCCGGTATTCCTGTCCGAAGAGGCCCTTGAAGCCTTGCCGATCACAGGCCGACAGGTCGCCGATGCGATAGAAAGTGCGGTCCGGCAGGATATGGCCGGACGGCTGTGGGTCGCGCCCAAGGCGTCGGTTCTGCCGGGCGACGGTCGTTACGTGATGACGACCCTCGCGGTCGGCGACGATCCGGCACTGACCGTCATCAAGGCGGTCACGGTCAGCCCGGACAATCCTGCACGCGGGCTGGATGGCATCGAAGGCAACGTTTTCCTGCAGGACAGTCAGACCGGTCTTCTGCGTGCGGTGATGGGCGCGAAATGGATCACGCGGGTCCGCACGGCGGGCCTTTCCGTCGTTGCGGCACGAAGACTGGCCAATCCTGCGTCCTCTGTTCTGACCTTCATTGGATGCGGCGCGCAGGCGCGCGGGCACCTCGCGGCGTTCGCCGAAGCTTTCCCGCTGACCGAGATCCGCATGCTCGGCCGCGGCCAGCCGAACATCGACCGGCTGCGGGCACTGGCGGAAAGCCTTGGACTGCAAGCTCATCGGTGCACGGATGGACAAAAGGCCGTCGACGGTGCCGATCTCATCGTCAGCTCCGTTCCCCTGACTTCAGGCAGCCAACCCTTCATCGATGCGCGTTGGCTGAAACCCGGAGCCTTTGCCGCCATCACAGACACCGCCGGGCCGTGGTATCCGCACAGCCTTTCCGCCTTCAAAGCCGCCTATATCGACGACCACCGCCAGGAAGCTGCCATCGGCAAACCCATGATCTCCCCGGACCTCGTTAGCGGAGACCTGCGCGACCTCGTCAGCGGTCCTGCAACGCTCTTCGACCCGGATCGCCGCACCGCCTTCATCTTCCGAGGGCTCGCTGTTGGCGACTTCGCGCTGGCGGGATTGGCGTATCAGATGGCGCGCGAGGCCGGTGCAGGCGTGTCGATCGGCTAGCCAAGGATCGGCTAGTAAAGGCCCGCGGCTAAGGCCGACTGTTCAAGCTCCGGCCCGCTTCTCGATGATCTTCGCATAGATTGAAGCGCCAACCGGCAGGATGTCTTCGTCCAGGAAGAACTGTTCGGAATGCAGCGGCTGGGTGCCCGAATGCCCCACGGTGCAGTAGGCACCCGGCACCACGCGCAGCATATCCGCGAAGTCTTCGGACCCCATGCGGCGCTGGTCGGTGACCTCCAGATTCTCGGTCCCCACCACATCGCCGGCGATGTCCAGCATCACATGGCTCAGATCCGCGTCGTTGACCAGGACGTCGAAGATCTCGCGATTGTCGATGTCGATTTCGACGCCGTAGGCCCGGGCCATGCCCTCGCACAGCTCCGCCGTGCGCGTGCGCACCAGTTCAGCGACCTCGGGGTCGAAATAGCGCATGGTACCGGAAATTGTCGCCTCGGCCGGGATGACATTGTAGGCGGCGCCGGAATGGAACTGCGTGACAGAGAGCACGATCTGATCGGTCGCGGGCACATTGCGCGAGACAATGGTCTGCAATTGGCCGACCAGCGACGAGGCAATGATGATCGGATCGCGCGACTGCTGCGGGATCGCGCCGTGCGCGCCCTGACCCCGCACGGTGATGTCGAAGAAATCGGCTCCGGCCATGGCTGTGCCCGGCTTCACGCCCACGCGGTTCACCTGACCGTTCGGGGCATTATGCATCCCGTATACCTCGTCGCAGGGGAAGCGGCCGAAAAGATCATCGGCCAGCATCGCCCGCGCGCCGCCCAGGCCTTCCTCGGCGGGCTGAAAAATGAAAACTGCGGTGCCGTCGAAATCCCGCGTCTCGGCCAGATAGCGCGCCGCACCCAGCAGCATCGTTGTGTGGGCATCATGACCGCAGGCATGCATCTTGCCCGCAATCTTGGACGAGAACGGCAGATTGGTCTTTTCGTCCACCGGCAGCGCGTCCATGTCGGCGCGCAGGCCGATCCGGCGGCCGGGTCCCTTCCCGTGCAGAATGCCGACAACGCCGGTCTTGCCGACACCGGTATGGGTCTCGATCCCCCATTTGCGCAAAAGATCGGCGACGATGCCGGATGTGCGCACTTCCTCCATGCCCAGTTCCGGGTTCTCGTGAAAATCGCGGCGGATGGCGGTCAGGTCATCGGCGAACGCGGCAATCTTATCGATAACGGGCATGGGATCTCTCCTGGCGCGGGATCTGCTGAGGTCGGGTCTGAAAAGCAGACGGCCCGCGCGGGGCGGGCCGTTTCGGGGTGCCGTGTCAGCCGGGCATGCGGCTGGCGACGTTTTCCCAGTTCACCAGATTGTCCAGGAAGTTGGTCAGGTAGGCCGGGCGCTTGTTGCGGAAGTCGATGTAGTAGCTGTGCTCCCAAACATCGCAGCCCAGAAGCGCGGTCTGACCAAAGCAGAGGGGGTTCACGCCGTTCTCTGTCTTGGTCACGGCCAGCGTGCCGTCGGCATTGGCCACCAGCCAGCACCAGCCCGACCCGAACTGGCCCGCGCCCGCGGCCGAGAAGTCGGCCTTGAACTGATCGACCGAACCGAAGGCATCGACGACGCGGCTTTCCAGTTCGCCCGGCATCCCGCCGGTGCCAGGGCCCAACATTTCCCAGAACTGATTGTGGTTCCACATCTGCGACGCGTTGTTGAACAGTCCCGATTGCGCGACGGCACCCGCTTCGTAGGTGCCTGTGACGATGTCTTCCAGGCTCTTGCCCTCGTGGCCGGAGCCCGCCAGCAGCTTGGCACCGTTGTCGGCATAGGCCTTGTGGTGCAGGTCATGGTGGTATTCCAGCGTCTCTTTCGACATGCCGAACGCCGCCAGAGCGTCGTGTGCATAGGGGAGGTCGGGAAGATCAAATGCCATTGGGCGGCCCTCTCTGTCAGAATTCTGTCTAGGGCCGTTTGCCCCTGCGGGCGATATAGAGCATCCCGGTCAACCGCCAAAGTGGAAACTGGCGGCGTGCTGCATCAATCGCGGGCGCGATGGGACGCGGCCGGGCATCATGGGGCTTGCGGCTGTCGCCGTGATGCGCGAGCGGGGAATATGGAAAATCTGCCTGCCCTGATCCCGGCCATTCTGGCGTTGATGAGCACGCCCGGCCCGGTAACCCTGGCCTCCGCTGCCTTCGGTGCGGCCGTCGGCTGGCGGGCCTGGCCCTGGGTCCTGATGATGACCCTTGGCACAGGGACAGTGATCCTGCTGGTCGCGACGGGGGTGACCGGGCTGGTGACCGCTCTGCCCGGTTCCGCACCCGTCATCCTCGTGCTTGCGGCCGCCTACTTCCTCTGGCTGGCCTGGCGCATCGGAACCGCGCCCCCGATCGGTTCGGTTGATGCTGCGACAACGCTGCCACCGCTCTGGACGATCTACGTGATGGCCGTGGCAAATCCAAAGGCGTTCGGCGCGATGGGGGCGCTCTTCTCAGCCCACCCATTGCTCCCGGACAGCCCGGTTCTGGGCGCTGCGCTGAAGGGTGGTATTCTGTTCTGCTGTGCGCTGACGATCAACCACGTCTGGATGGTCGCCGGGGCAGTGCTGTCCGGTCTGATGCGCCACCCTGTTCTCGGCCGGGCCCTGAACATCACGTTTGCGCTCGCTCTGGTCGCATCGGTGGTGCTGTTGTTCCTGTAGGCGCGCAAGCAAGCGGCGCGCCCCGAACACCTCGAAAACGCAATTAGCGAGAAGTTAAGGGTCAACAAACCTCGCAAAAGGTTTCGCATGACCCCTCGCTGAAGCGTTTGACTAAAGGGATCCGGGCATGACGCTCGAAGATGGCTGCCAGCGGTGAAGGCAGCGCAAGGCAGAGCAGGGCAGGCGTGTCCTGTCAGACCTGAGCGCCGCCAAAATTGGTGCCGGCCTTTGCCTCTTCGGTCGACCAGTCGCGCTTCACACCCAGCCACAACAGGGCCGCAACGGCGACGAAGACCGACGAGTAGGTCCCGACGATAACGCCCCAGATCATGGCGAAGGTGAATCCCTTGATCACTTCCGGCCCCAGAACGAACATGGCGACCAGTGCGATCAGGGTGGTGATCGAGGTCATCAATGTCCGCGCCAACGTCTCGTTCAGGCTCAGATTCATCAGATCAAGCAGGCTCATCTGCTTGTATTTCCTCAGATTTTCACGAACCCGGTCGAAGACGACAACCGTGTCGTTCAACGAATACCCGACGATGGTCAAAAGCGCCGCGATGATCGCAAGATTGAACTCGATCCCGGTCACTTCGAAGACACCGACGGTCAGCGCAACATCGTGCGCCAGCGCGATCACGGCGGCCAGGCCGAACTGCCATTCGAACCTGAGCCAGATGTAGCAAAGCACTGCAAATACGGCGAGCCCGACAGCCAGAATGCCGGCCTGCAGCAATTCGCCAGACACTTTCGGGCCGACAAATTCGACCCGTCGGTCTTCCAGGCCTGCAATCTCGGCCTGCAGAGTCTCGATCACGCTCTGGGCGACCAGCTTGTTGGCGTCTTCACCTTCCTGCGCCTCGACCCGGATCAGCACGTCCTTGTCAGACCCGAAGGTCTGCACCGCCGCGTCGCCATAGTTCAGGCTGTTTACGATGCCGCGTATCTGCCCAAGATCGGCTGTTTCCTGCGTTTGCACCTCGATCAGTGTGCCGCCGCGGAAGTCGATGCCGAAATTCAGGCCCAGCACCGCCGCCCCGCCGATCGAGGCCGCGACCAAGACGGCCGAGCACATCGCCGCAAATTTACGCCCGCCCATGAAATTGATCTTGGTCCCCTGGCTGACCATCCGGAAAAAGCCCAGGGTCATTGTCTTTGGACGGGCCCATCCCAGCCACGTTGCGACAAAAAGCCGGGTCAGGACTGTCGCCGTGAAGACCGAGGTGACGATCCCGATTCCCAGGGTGACCGCAAAGCCCTGCACCGGGCCAGAGCCCATGGCGAACAGGATGACGGCTGCAATAAACGTCGTGATATTCGCGTCGATAATGGCGGAAAAGGCCTGCTCATAGCCTCGTTCGATCGCTTTTGAAGGTGATTTGTTCGCGCGCAGTTCCTCGCGAATTCGCTCAAAAATCAACACGTTGGCGTCGACTGCCATGCCGATCGTCAGGACGATCCCGGCGATCCCTGGCAGCGTCAGCGTCGCACCGATCAATGACAGGAACCCGAAGATCAGCGCGACGTTGATGACCAGCGCGACATTTGCAAAAAATCCGAACCGGCCATAGGCGGCGAACATGAAGAAGAGGATGCCGACAAAGGCGATTACGGTCGCCAGTTTCCCGGCTTCGATCGAATCCGCGCCAAGGTCTGGCCCGACAGTGCGTTCCTCGACGACCTGAATTGATGCAGGCAACGCCCCCGCGCGCAACAGGATCGCCAGTTCCGTGGCGCTTTCGACCGTGAAGTTGCCTTCGATAAACCCGGCCCCGCCCAGGATCGGCGACTGGATGCGCGGGGCAGTGATCACGACTTCATCCAGAACCGTCGCGAACAGACGATTGACATTTCTGGCGGTGTATTCGCCGAAAATGCGCGCCCCTTCAGAATCGAACCGGAAGTTGACAACCGGAAGTCCGTTGTCCGGATCGAACCCCAATTGCGCATCGACTAGGTTGTCGCCGCTCAGGATCGGCGTGTCTTTCAGCAGATAGGCTTGCCCTTCGGCATCCTGATAGACCACTTCATTCGGCCCCGGATTTCGAGCCTCCGCCCCGACCGCCTCGACGTCGTGGAAAGTAAGCTTGGCTGTTTTTCCTATGATATCAAGCAGTTCCTGGGATGATCCAAGACCTGGAACCTGGATCAGAATACGCTCCGGCCCCTGACGTTGGATCGTCGGCTCCCGTGTGCCTGTCTCGTCGATGCGGCGCCGCATGATCTCCAGCGATTGCGACATCGTGCGGTTGGTAATCTCGACCTTGCCGGCCTCGGAAAGCTCGATCCGGTATCCCTCGTCATTGGGCGTGATGATCAGATCGGTGCCGCCCGCGATGCCGCCAGCCATGCCAAATCCGCCCCCGACGCCGCCGCCGACCGGTTGCGCCATGGCTTGCAGAACCGGCAGCGCCGCATCCTGCTGGGTCATGTCGCTCAGGCGAACCTGCACCCAGCCGTCGTTCACCCGGCGAGAGGCACGTATTCCGGCTGACCGGAGATCGTTGTAGGCGGATAATCCAAGCTCTTTCAGCCTGTCCTGAAAGACCTCGTTGACCTGCACCTCGACCAACAGATGAACCCCGCCCCTAAGATCGAGGCCAAGGTTCACGACATTCGGCGGTGCCCAGCCTGGCCAGCGGGCCGCATCGGCCTCCAGGTCCTCAAGACTTCGCAGCTTTTCAAGATCTTCGGCGGGTGCGTTGGCGTAGCGCGGCGATTCCTTGTAACGCTCCGCCGTCAGGGCCGAGTTCGCACGCAAGGCGGCATCTGCGTCTTCATACCAGAGGTTGGGCGCTGCCAGAACGATGCCCAGAAGGCAGATCGCCAGGATGACCAGCTTTTTCCAGGGGGCGAAGTAAAGCATGGGCAATCGCCCCTTTCCGGATCGGGATCAGCTGTCCTTGGCGGGTTCGGTCTTGGACAGCACCGCCGTGATTGTCGAGCGATAGAGCTTCACTTTGGTGTCAGAGGAAATCTCGACCTCGATCTCCTCGCCCTCGCCAACCTTGGTGACCTTCCCCAAAATCCCCCCGCCAGTCACAACCTGATCCCCGCGGCGCAGGTTTTCGACCATGTTTTTATGCTCTTTGGCCCGCTTCTGCTGGGGGCGGATCAGCAGGAAATAGAAGATCACGAAGATCAGGATCAACGGTATCATCGAGGTCAGAAAGCTGCCTCCCGCCGGTTCTCCGGCAGCCTGTGCATAGGCGGGGCTGATGAACATGGGGTCCCTCTTCGTTATGTGGGCCATCTGGGCCGTTGGGGGGTATATACGGGCGCTCAGACGGGATGCAAGCGCGTGCCTTGGCCGCCACGGGGTCCTTGTCGTCGCGGCCATTGCCCGCTGGATGCCTTTACGGGGCATTAAGGTGTTGCGGGCGATAGAAACGCAGCCTCAGGCGTGTGCCGGGCGGAGGATGATCCGGCGCCGCGGCATCCGCAATCGTGCGGTTCGGTCGCCAACATGTCTCGGGCAGGAGGACCTGCAATGCTGAGACTTCACGTGATCACCCCAGCAGTAGCTCTGGTCAGCTACACCATGCTTATGCTCGTTGTCTTCATCGGTTGACGCGCCGGACTAGGCCGAGCGCGACAGCGAGGAAAGGGCATGAACCGTTTCAAGTGACCCCTTGGTCACGATCTGCCAAAGCATCTTCGATTTTCGAGACTGCCGCCTCGGGTGTTGCAACGGGGCTGATAAAGCCGAGCATGGACCGGTCGGCGAAACCGTGATCGACGGTGTGTCGCAGCAATGCGAGCAACGGGTTCCAATATCCGTTTGTGTTGATGACGATCAGCGGCTTTGCATGGAGCCGTAACTGCCGCCACGTCAAAACCTCTATCAACTCATCCAATGTGCCCGGCCCACCCGGCAAAGCCACCACCGCATCGGCCCGGTTGAACATGGCCATCTTACGTTCGTGCATGTTCTCGGTCACGATGTACTCGTCCAGATCCGATTTGCCGACCTCCATATCGACCAGATGCTGTGGAATGACACCTGTCACTGCGCCGCCCGATTCTTGCGCGGCGCGCGCCGCCTCTCCCATCAGACCGACATCGCCCGCGCCATAGACCAGCCGATGCCCTCGAGCCGCAAGTTCCCTGCCGAGCGATTTGGCCGCTTGAGTGAACTCAGGGTCGTCGCCAGGCCGAGATCCGCAGTAGAGGCAGACAGAAAAATGCGCTGTCACGGTTGTGTTTCCAGGATTTTCTTTGACCTTTATCTCTCTACACGACTAGGAAGTCCTGGAATAGACTGTGAATGGCGA
>JBCCMP010000232.1:0-8070 GCA_039026295.1 Pseudomonadota bacterium
AATGGCGTCGGCACTACAACACGGTTCGTCCGCACAGCGCCCTCGGATACAGGCCACACGCCCCAGAGAGCATCATCCAGATGGACCAGAGATCAGTCATGCACTAACAATTTGCGTGGGCCACCCAATGGGGGCTCTCCACAAGCGGACCACTTCAATGGGGGCACTCCATTCGCTTTCAGTCTCACCTACTGCTCGCCCCACACACCTGATCACTGCTTTGGGAAGTAATCCTCCAGCCCGCCCTCGCGGTAGACATCCGCCGTGCAGCAGTGCAGGCCGCCGCCGAAGGCGTAGGCGTCGCGCAGGTCGACCGGGATCACGTTCTGGCCCAGCTTGTCGAGTTGCTCCATCTGGTAGACTTCCGATGCCTCGACGCAGACGGTCTTGGGGTCCAGGACAAGCACGTTCATCGAAAGCCAGACCGACGAATAGCAGAGCGGCGGCGGGGCGTTGTGGGCGGGCTGGGCTGCGTCGACGATCTCCCACCCATTCTTCTCGAATAGGTCGCGCTGGTCATCCGGCAGGCGCCGCTGGGGGTTATTCAGGATCAGGCCGGGCCGGATCGGCGTGAAGGTGGCGTCGATGTGGATGGGATAGGGATCGCCCGGGAAGTTCACGGCGTGCACCCGGTGATCGGGGAAGTGCCGCCGAATCCACTCGATCCCCTTCAGGTTGGTGGTGAAGCCATGCTGCACGACCAGATCCTTGCCGAACCGCAGCACGTCGGCGGCGTCGAACAATGGCTCTTCCTCGGTGGTCACAAAGAATTTCTCAGCCGCCCATTGCAGGCGCTTTTCGACCCCGATCTTTTCGCTGAGGTAGTCGGGGTGATAATCGGCATCGGTCAGCCGCGGTTTCGGCGCCGTCTCGTGCCGGAAGTTCGGATCCTCGTCGAAGTAGCGCTGCATCAGCGGGCGGTAGCAGAGATATTCGAACCAGCGGCAGCGATAGGACATGGTCGCTTCGAGGATCTCGTTGCCCACGGTCAGCAGCACGTCGCGCGGCGGCATGCAGCCGAACTGGGACCCGGTGTGAAAGTCCGGGGTCGTCACCGGCTGGGCAAAGTCAATCGGCGTCGGCCGGTCCACGACGACACCGTGCGACCGCAGCTGGTCGGCAAATGTGTCCAGAAGCTCGTTCGCCCGGTCGATCGTTTCCTGGGGCCGTTTGCCCCACTGCCCGCGCATGTCCGAGTCCTCGGGCACCTTGGCATCCAGCGCCGGTTCCTCGGGCGGGATATGGCAATCGTCGGCACGTCCGACGATCACGTGCTTCAGCGGATCCCATTCGTTCCAGGAATTGACGACGGTCTTGTGCTGCGCAGGTTCGGACATGATGAGGCTCCCTCTCTCGGCGCTGATAAACACCGGAGCTACCCCTTCGGCAAGCGCGATCTGGACCCTCTGATGCGGCATTCGCGACAACATTCGTGACCGGCTTCCGAAGGCTGGACACTATCAGCGCCCGGAAGGTGCACCGAGATCAGATCTTCGCTGATCGGTGGTCCAAGCCTCCCGGGTTCTTATGATGTGTTCGCGCCGAGGTAGTCATTGCCGATCGGCGGTGGAAGGTGTTTTGCGCCGCGGGTATTGGCACCCAAAGCGGTCGTTCACGCGTCCGCCCTGGTTTCAGCCTGCGTGCTTTCGATCAAACTCCATGCGGAATTTCCGGACCTCATCCATCTGTTCGTGGGACCAGAAAACGAGCGGTTTCAGCATCTCCAGCAGGCTGCGGCCCAGCGGCGTCAATTCGTAGGATACGGCGACCGGCGGCCCCGGATCGACGGTGCGGGTGAGATAGCCGTCGCGCTGCAACCCGCGGAGATTCTCGGTCAAAACACTTTGCGTGACGTCCCCGATGCAGCGCTTGAGGTCACCAAATCGCTTTGGCTCGTCCTCCAGGGCCAGGATAATGATCATTCGCCACTTACCCGTCACGTTGGAGAGAACAGAGCGTATGGGGCAGTTGGAGGCTTCTGCCTTGCTTGCAACACCTACGGGTAGCATGTCGATCCTTGGTTGCGTTTTTGAACCATCAAACCCATAGCACGAATGAAACCTCTCTGCAATTGAGCAGCTTAGCGGCCAGTAGCGTGAAGCGTACCTGGTCATTTTAAAGTACGTAATTGCGATATGGTATGAATTATCTCCTACGTATTGACATGATACGGATCAGAGGATGAAACCATGTCTGCCAAAGAAATCGTCATCGCACTCTTCACCGCGGCGTTTATCGATCATGATCCGGAAGCCGCGAAAAAGCTGGTGACCCCCGACTACATTCAGCACAACCCGCAGGTTCAAACCGGCGCCGAGGGTCTGGTCGGCCTGATCCCGTTTGTCGAAAAGTCCGGGATGACCGTCAAAACCCACAGGGTCATCACAGAGGGTGATATGGTCGTGCTGCATAACACGTTCGAGAACGCCGATGCCTTTGGCGCGCCGACCCTTGCAGCCTTCGATGTGTTCCGGGTGGAAGACGGCAAAGTCGCCCAACACTGGGACAATCTGCAGCCCGTCCCGGAGACGACCGTGTCTGGCCGGGGAATGACCGATGGCGCGACCGAAATCACCGATCGTGACAAAACAGCGGAAAACAAGGCACTGGTCCTTGGCTTCGTTCGGGATGTCCTGGGCGGCGCCGCCCCGGAAAAGGCGCCAATCTATTCCGAGATTTACATGCAATATAACCCAAACATCGCCGATGGGATCGACGGGCTTTTCGCGGGCATCAAAGCTTGGGCAGAACAAGGGAACGTGATTACCAAGTTCGAGCCGCAGATCGTCGTCGCCGAGGGGAACTTCGTCTTTGTCGCCTCTGATGCGATCGTCAGCGGAAAGCCCTGGGCCTTTTTCGATTTGTGGCGCGTCGAGGACGGCAAGATTGTCGAACACTGGGACGTTGTCGCCCCAACGCCGGAGGAAATGGCCCACGATAACGGCAAGTTTTGATCGCTGACGGGGCCTGACGGGCCGGTGTTTCGCCGGCCCGTCTTATCTCTGAAGATATCAACTGCATCTTTCGGCTGGAGGCCCTGCCGAATGGCCTGATCACCAGAAAAGAAGAAATTTCAGATGTTTGTGCCTTTAAGCTTGAGTAGAAATTCAGTGTGCAACAGAGGCCCATACGGCCCGAAAGTTTCGCGAGAATTCTGGTTGCTCGCGATCTGGTTGCTCTCGATTTCGACTGCACTGAAACGCTGAACGCTGCCTGTATTTGTAGACGCATGCGATCTCAAAATTGCCGAGTTGCAACCTCGGCCAACGTGATCCGGTGCATGTGAGACGCCCTGCCCTTGGGATTACCCGTGCAAAACCGTGATCAGCACAACGCTGACGGCCCCAACCAGAAGCGCGGAGAAAAGGCCGACGGCCAGGGGGCGAAGACCGATCGACTTTAGTCCGCGCAGGCTGGTGCCAAGCCCGACGGCCGCCATGGCGACTGCGAGGCAGATCTCGGCGGCGTGCTTGGTGTAGCTGACGATGACCGACCACTGTTCTTGCGGCAGAACGCCGAACGCCATCTCGCCGCTATCCCCGACGGTCCTGATAAGGCTCATCGCGGCAAAACCCACGACGAAGAGCGGGATCATTGAATACCACTTTGGTGCCTCTGCGGCCTCTGCGGTGCTGCGCACGTAGATGATGCTCATCAGCGGGATCACGACGAGCATGCCGAGATTGCGCACGAGCTTGGTCACCGTTGCGAAGTCCAGCGCCTGCGGGCTGTTGTAGAACTGCTGATAGACCAGCCCCGCGCCCGCAACCTGCGCGGTTTCATGGACCGATGTGCCCAGGAAAAGGCCTGCCGCAATGGCATCGCCGTCGAAAATCCAATGTCCCAGGAACGGGTAGGCCAGCATCGCGACGACGCCGAAAAGGGTTATGCAGGCGACCGCGTAGCTGACCTCGTTGTCCTTTGCCTTTACGGCCGGTGCGATGGCGACGATGGCGGTGGCACCGCAGATGCTGGTACCGCCTGCAATCAGTACGCCCAGCCGCCCCGACAGCCCCATGCGCTTGCCGAAATAGGTCACAACGATCAGCGCCGTGGCGACAGCACCGATAATGATCGGCAGACTCTGCAATCCGATGGATCCGGCTTCGGCGAGGCTGAGGCGAATACCCAGCAGCACGATGCCGATCCGCAGAATACGGACCAGACCGAATTTGATGCCGGGTTGCACCAGATCAGGCAGCCTGACCGTGTTGCTGACGACAATGCCGAGCAGGATGGCCAGCATGATCGCGCTGACCGGGCTCTTGGGCAGGCCCATCAGCGTGATACCGATGAAGTCCGAGAGGTATTGGCCAAGCAGGGCCAGGCACAGGGCAAGCGCCACTCCGGGCAGGATTCTGATAGTCACGGCGTGGGCAACCTTCTTCAGCGAACAAATTGAGGCTTGCTGAGAAGTTTCCTGGCGCGACCTGTGCAGTACCGGTAGTGCACGACCCGAGGTCAAATCAAGCAACAATTACAAGGACTCGCCCTTGGATTGAGCGCTTTCCTTAATACCAGGAAATATAAGTCTAACGATCGCAGTCGCCGACCATTTCTTGCCCACGGTCCGGGTCAGGTCGGACGATTACACAGCCGGACCGTCCCGGTTACACGTTCCGGTATTTGCCTGTGACCAGATGCGAAAGGCGCATGCGCGGCAGGACGGGAAAAGCGTCATTTCCATGCGGCTGCGTCTGTTCGACGACCCGGCGCATCCCCTGCATGAACCGTCGTGGCTACTGGAACGTCACCGTATTGTATTCGCAATGGATGACCCATTGCGACGGCTTGATCCCGGCCTTCGCGCGCAGCAGATCGACCAGGATCAACTGGTCCATGTGCACGACCTTGCCGCCGCGGGTGCCCAGCACCTCGAACCTGTCGATGGCATCGCCGGTGCGCGCGCGGGCCGGGTGCGTGTATTTGGCGACGTCGATGGCGGTGGTCGCGACCGTGAAGGCGATCCCTGCCCCGCCGCTGACAAGACCGACGGCGATGCCCAGACCCGCGACCAGCACCGGATGGCTTTCGCCGCCGCCCAAGGCCTTGTTGATCGATTTCATGAAGGCATCGTTTTCGCCAAAGATCTTTACCCGGCGCCGCACCGCATTGCCCTTTTTCAGAACATTGTGCCCGGGATCCAGCACAGTCACGTGCGACGACCCGAAGAGGCCACGGTTCTTGTTGAGCGCAGGATCGACAAGCTGGTTCGGGTCCTGGCCTTTCTTTTCATGAGCGGCCCGGATGCCATAGAGGATCGACGTCCCGATGTTCTTCGCCGGAACGTTTGGAAGCGCGGGCAACGCGCGGAGCAGTTTCTGTTCGGTGGACATGGGTCTTCACTTCATAGTCATGCCGGTCCGGTTGGACGGCGTCTTCGGGTCAATGTGCGGGGCCTGTGACGCCGGGAAAATGGCGCAGATCATAGAGGCGATATTTTTCGGAATTCTTCTGAATATCTTCTGTGGAGTAAAGCTGAACACCATACGCTAACACCGATAAAGCTAGCGCCGCCTTCCCGCCGTGGCAATGGTCACAGTCGCGGCAAAACTGTCCGCGCCCGGCAACTGAACCAGACATCCAGCGCGCGGCGCGGGGACCGATGAGCCGTGTTCGCCGGGGATAGGATTCGCTGCGCGAACGACTGGCGATCAGGCAGGACAGGTCGGTCTTGGGCTGCCTTGGTCGGCGATGGTGGCCGAACTGCCAAGGTCAGAGATCCATCAGCCGGCAGACTCTTGATCAGTGCACGCAGGTGACGCGGTCAGTCAGCTATGCGGAGCGACGGGCAGATCTGACGCGGCTTGCCGCGCGCCGCGCAACGTTCCATTTATCGGGCGAAGAAATCCGGCGGGGCATTCATGTCTGACGATCCGAACTGCCCCATCTGTCCGCTCTGCCGGCGCCCGATCCCGCCGGAGGCCAAGCAGTCACTGCATCACCTGATCCCGAAACTGAAGGGCGGCCGCGGCGGCCCGACCGTGCTGGTGCATCAGATCTGCCACAACGAGATCCATGCCGCCTGTACCGAGGCGGAACTGGCCCGGACGCAGAACACGGTCGAAGCGCTGCGCGCGCATCCCAGACTGGCAAAGTTCATCGCGTGGGTTGCGCGAAAGCCGCCGACGTTTCATAGCCGCACGACTGGAAACGGCCGCAGACGCAGAAAGACCCGAAGATGACCGGAAAATCGATCCTGATAACGGGCTGTTCCTCGGGCATCGGGCACCACATTGCCCATGCGCTGCACGGGCGCGGCTGGCAGGTGCTGGCGACCTGCCGCAAGGCAGAGGATGTCGCGCGCCTGCAGGAAGAAGGGCTTGCCTGCCACCTGCTGGACCTGACCGACGCGGCGTCGATCAGGGCCGGGTTCGACTGGGCGATGGAGCAAACCGGCGGACGGCTGGATGCGCTGTACAATAACGGTGCCTTCGGGATGGCGGGCGCGATCGAGGACACATCGACCGATGGCTTCCGGTCGATCTTTGAAACCAATTTTTTCGGCTGGCATGAACTGACCCGCCACGTGATCCCGGTGATGCGCAAAGAGGGCGCAGGCCGGATCGTTCAATGCTCTTCTGTTCTGGGCTTTGCGGCCCTGAAGATGCGCGGACCCTATGTCAGCACGAAATACGCGCTTGAGGGCTACACCGATGTCCTGCGGCTGGAGCTGCGCGGCACCGGTATCGATGTCATCCTGCTGGAGCCCGGCCCCATCGACACGGCGTTCCGCATCAATGCCCGGCCCCATTACGAGGCCCATGTCGAGAAGGAACACTCCGCCTGGGCGGACTTCTACAAGAAACGGGCCGAGCCACGTCTTTATGCCGAGACGCTGCCCCCCGACCGGTGGGAGCTGACATGCGAGGCGACGACCGCCAAGCTGATCCATGCCCTGGAGAGCCCGCGACCCAATGCCCGTTACTTTGTGACCAGACCGACCTATATCCTCGCGTGGGCTCGGCGATTGCTGCCGACGCGCGCCCTCGACTGGGTGCTGGCCAAAGCCTGATTTCTCGGGCCTGAGACATAGGGGACGAAATGGCTGATGTTGTCTGGTACGCGGCGGGGCTTGCCTGTCTTGTGACATTGGGGGTGCTCGTCTACGGCATCGGCGGTTTCGGATCGGGCAAGATCACGCCCCATGGCCAGAACCGGCTGATGCAGTGGCGGATCATCGCACAGTTCGTCGCAGTCGTTCTGATCATCCTGACCGCTCTGGCGGCGAAGAGCCCCGGCTCTTAGAACGCGGCGATGTGCGGTGATGATGGCAGGCCCTTTATCGATGGCAGTCGCTTGGCGTGCCACAGCACAGCCTGAACCAACCACTGTCTGAGAACCGGAACACACCATGGTCGTCCTGAACAAGATCTACACCAAGACCGGCGATGCCGGCACCACGGCACTGGGCAACGGCGAACGCGTCGCCAAGCATTCCCTGCGGGTCGAGGCCTACGGTACGTCTGACGAGACCAACGCCGCTGTCGGTCTGGCCCGGCAACATGCGGACGGCGAGATGGACGCAGCCCTCGCCCGCATCCAGAACGACCTTTTCGATCTGGGGGCCGACCTCTGCCGCCCCGATATGGCGAAAGATGCGGAGGCCGAGTACCCGCCGCTGCGCATGACCGAGGCGCAGGTGAGCCGGCTGGAGCAGGAGATCGATGCGATGAACGCCAATCTGGCACCGCTTCGGTCCTTCGTCCTGCCGGGGGGATCGGCGCTGGCGGCCAATCTCCACCTCTGCCGCACGGTGTCACGCCGGGCAGAGCGGCTGACGACCGATCTTGCAACCAGCGAGGATATCAACCAGCACGCCCTGAAATACATGAACCGTCTCAGCGACTGGTTCTTCGTCGCCTCGCGCGCGGCGAACAATGACGGCGCCGATGATGTGCTGTGGGTGCCGGGGGCCAACCGATTCCCGGTTCGCCGGGTTTTCGCTTCGTTCGATTCCGCTCTGTGCGCTCGTTTCGGCCATTTCCGCCTGCCACAACCCGCCAGGTGAGCTTATGTCATGACACGGTGTCCCACCTTGCACCGCGCACTTAGGGCTGGTACAAGGTG
>JBCCMP010000233.1:0-8064 GCA_039026295.1 Pseudomonadota bacterium
CCGCGCTCCCAGGTCATCTGGGAGATGTGGACCAGCCCGTCGCGCTTGCCGAAGAAGTTCACAAAGGCACCGAAGTCCATGATCTTGACGACCTTGCCGGTGTAGATCTTGCCCTGCTCAGGCTCGGCCACAATGGCGTTGATCAACTCGTAGGCCTTCTCGATCGCAGCGCCGTCCGGAGATGCGATCTTGATCACGCCATCGTCGTTGATGTCGACCTTGGCACCGGATTCCTCGACGATCGAACGGATAACCTTTCCGCCCGACCCGATCACTTCGCGGATCTTGTCCGGGTTGATCTGCATCGTTTCGATGCGCGGGGCGTGGGCCGAGAATTCCTGGCGGCCTTCGCTGAGCGCCTTCGCCATCTCGCCCAGAATGTGCATCCGGCCGTCCTTGGCCTGTGCAAGGGCGGTTTCCATGATGGCGGGCGTAATCCCTGCCACCTTGATGTCCATCTGCAGCGAGGTAATCCCAGCCTCGGTTCCGGCCACCTTGAAGTCCATATCGCCAAGATGGTCTTCGTCACCCAGGATGTCGGTCAACACTGCGTACTGGCCGTCGTCCTGAAGGATCAGACCCATGGCGACCCCGGCGACCGGGGCCTTCAGCGGAACAGCGGCGTCCATCATGCTGAGCGAGCCGCCGCAGACTGTCGCCATCGACGACGAGCCATTGGATTCGGTGATCTCCGACACCAGACGGATGGTGTAGGGGAATTCGGTCGCTGGCGGCAGAACCGCCTGCAGAGCGCGCCAGGCAAGCTTGCCGTGGCCGATTTCACGGCGTCCCGGAGGGCCATTGCGCCCGGTCTCGCCTACCGAATAGCTGGGGAAGTTGTAGTGCAGCAGGAAGCGTTCGCGCCATTCGCCTTCCAGCGCATCGATGATCTGCTCGTCATCGCCGGTGCCCAAGGTCGTGACCAGCAGGCCCTGAGTCTCGCCGCGGGTGAATAGGGCCGACCCGTGGGTGCGGGGCAGCAGACCGACCTCGCACTCGATCGGGCGAACCGTTGTCAGGTCGCGTCCATCGATCCGCGTGCCGGTGGCGATCACATCGCCGCGCAACACTTCAGAGTCCAGCTGCTTCAGACAGGACTTGATCGCGCCCGACTCGTCGGGATGCTCTTCCGCAAGGGCTTCCTTGACCTTCTGGTGGGCATTGCCCAGCGCTTCCTGCCGGTCGAGTTTGTCCAGGATCTTGAACGCAGCGCGGATCTCGTCCTCGGCCATGCCTTTGATCTTGGCATAGAGGTCCGAGTGGTCATCCGGCTGAAAGTCGAAAGGCTCTTTGGCCGATTCTTCTGCCAGAGCGATGATCATGTCGATCACCGGCTGCATGGCATCGTGGCCGAAGGTCACGGCGCCCAGCATTTCTTCTTCCGACAGCTCGTAGGCCTCGGACTCGACCATCATCACCGCGTCTTTTGTGCCCGCGACGACGAGGTTTAGGCGCTGTTCCGGATTATCGACCAATTTGTTCATGTCGTCGACTTTGGGGTTCAGCACGTAGTCGCCGTCGACAAATCCGACACGCGCACCGCCGATCGGTCCGCGGAACGGCGCCCCCGAGATCGTGAGCGCAGCCGAGGCTGCGATCATACCGATGATGTCGGGGTCATTTTCCATGTCATGGCTGAGAACAGTGATCATGACCTGGGTTTCATTGCGAAAGCCCGGCACGAACAGCGGCCGGATCGGCCTGTCGATCAGACGGCTGGTCAGCGTCTCTTTTTCGGTCGGACGCGCTTCGCGCTTGAAGAAGCCGCCTGGGATCTTGCCTGCGGCATAGTACTTTTCATTGTAGTTCACGGTCAGGGGGAAGAAATCCAGCCCCTCTTTCGCGTGCTTGTCGAAGACGACGTTGGCCATGACAGTGGTCTCACCGTACGTGACGATCACCGAGCCATCGGCCTGACGGGCCATTTTGCCCGTTTCCATGGAGAGCGTCTCGCCCCCCCATTCCATTTCCTTGCGGACGATATCGAACATTCCGTTTCCTTTTCCAGCGAGACAGATCCGGATGACCGGCCCCGCGCATCGTGCCACCTTTGGCACAGACCCCCGTTTCAGATTCCCGAACGGCTGCCTGGGGTCGGGGACAGTCGTGTGCGGACGTTGCCTGCCAGTTTTAGGTCCAAGGACCCCGGGGCAGGCGGGCAGGCCCCGAATCAAAAGCGCGCCCCTGGGGAGCGCGCCTTCGTGTCGTTCAGCGGCGGATGCCGAGGCGCTTGATGATGCCCTGATAGCGGGCTTCGTCCTTGGCCTTGGTGTAGTCCAGCAGCTTCCGGCGCTGTGACACCATCTTCAGAAGACCACGACGCGAGTGGTTGTCTTTCTTGTGGCCTTTGAAATGCTCGGTCAGGTTGGTGATCCTTTCGGTCAGGATCGCGATCTGAACTTCCGGGCTGCCGGTGTCACCGTCTTTGGTGCCGAATTCCTTGATCAGTTCCTGCTTACGCTCTGGCGCAATCGACATCAGGTCTCCTTTCTTGTTCTTGAAATTCCTTGTCGCTGTCGGCCAGGGCCGGGATGTCGTCCAGCACGGTCGGAAAGCGCAAGTCCTGCCTCAAGATGCAGTGCGCGGGCATATGGCAGTGTTCGGAGGATAAATCCAGAGAAATCGAAGCGTAAATCAGCTTAAAAGGCTGTTAGACGCGTTCTTTCTTCGCTTCATCTACGGCATCTGACGAATGTCAGCTGGATGGATGCAAGCCGGTGTTTCTCAGGGCGTGTTCGCCCCCGTGGCCGGACCAAGGGGGCGGGAGTTTTACTCGCTGACCGGCTTGCTTTGCGCAAGGCGGGTCGGCTCTTCGTCTTTTTCCGGCGTTTCGGCCTGCACCGTCTGCTGCGGCTTGGTTGTTTTCGCCTCGGCCGTCACCGCACTGTAGTTGCAGTTGTAGCCTGCAGCGGCACCGTTTGCCTTGTAGTCACCCGCATGCGCAGCACCAGCTGTGGCGAGCATTGCGGCGGTCAGGATCGTCAGCGTACGCATTTTCGGTCTCCTGTTGGTTGTGGTGGGATTAACGATAGCGGAGACCGACGCGACTTCAACCCAAAAGCGGGCCTAAAGCACGAACACCCGCGACGGATGAAGCATACCTGCCTTGTAGGTCACGAGGGCGACAGGAACGCCGTTTTCCGACGCCCAGGCCTCGTCGCCATAGTCAAGATCAGTGTGTGTAACCGCGACCGGGTTGCCGTTCATCAAACGTTGCGCGTCACCACGCCGCAGGTGTTGTTCCGGCAGGTCGTGCAGCCCGGCCTCCAATGCCATCAGCGGCCTTGTGTCGGCCTCGCGCAAATCATCGAAGCTTGAGAAGTCCAAGGCGCCTTCCAGCGTAAAACCCCCTGATGCCGTACGGCGCAGATCGACCACATGACCAAGGCATCCCAGTTCCGCGCCGAGATCACGGGCGATCGACCGGACATAGCCGCCCTTTCCGCAGACCATTTCCAGTACCGCGTAATCCGGATCTGGCCGGTCCAGCAGTTCGAGACGCCGGACATAAAGAGGGCGGGCGGCGAGTTCCACGTCGACGCCATCGCGCGCCAGGTCATAGGCACGCTCGCCATTGATTTTTACGGCAGAAAATCGCTGGGGCACCTGTTCAATGTCACCGGTGAAGCCTGTCAGCGCATCCGCGATCGCTGCGTCTTCAGGCCGAGTCGCGGAGGTTGCGATCACCTCCCCCTCAGCATCGTCGGTCGTTGTCTGCTGCCCAAGACGAACTGTAAACCGGTACGTCTTCAACCCCTCTTGCGCGAACGGGACCGTTTTGGTCGCCTCGCCGAAGGCGATGGCCAGCACGCCGGTCGCCATTGGATCTAAGGTACCCGCATGCCCGGCTTTCTGTGCTTGATACGCCCAGCGCGCTTTGTTTACGACCGCCGTCGAAGTCACGCCAAGCGGCTTATCGACCACGATCCAGCCGTGCACCGGGTTTCCTTTGCGCTTGCGCACCATGGCTCTCTTCTCGGCTTCAGGGATCCGGATACCGCCGGGAAGGCGGGTCTTTAGCACCGCTGCCGGCCAGCTTCCAGCGCCAGTCTGACGGCGCTTGGCCCCATTCAGGGGCGGTGGGTGCAGGGGGGCGCTGCAGACCAGCGCCCCTTGTGATTGCGAAGAGCGGTTATTCGCTTACCGGCGCAGTGTCGTCGTCGGCTGCCGGGACGGTGGCGCTTTCAGCGATCTCTTGTTCGCTGATCGGATCGACGACTGTTTCCTCGCCGAAGCTTTCCTCGACGAAAGCCGCGACGCGGCCTGCCTTGGCGCAGGCCTTCTTGCGCGCAGCCCGAACCCGGTCGACCAGTTCGCCCTGGCCTACCGTGTCCGCGACCGAGTCCACAGCAACCCTGAAGATCTCTCCGTCAACGGTTTGGCATTTGGCAAGGATTGCGCCCGATGCGCCATCGATTGCGCCGATGATGCCGCCGGTTTCAAAACCAGCCGTTGTCTGCGGCGCGATCGTTCGGGCCGCCTCGCAGCCGCTCAAGGCAATGGCGGCGACAATTGCAATATACTTCATGACTTTCCCCTATGGTCTGTCTGCAATCTCTTGGAAAAAACGGTGAGACAAAGCCTGTCCCGCACCGATGTCACGCCCCCAAACTCGCGATGAACGTAACACTCATCGCCCTACACGATAAAATTTAAGGCAAAGTTTAACTTTAGGGTGTGGGGATCGCCACGTCGTTTCGTCGGCAGGCCTCAAATTTCGAAAGGCAGTCCGACGTAATTCTCGGCCAGCGCCCGGGAGGCTGTTTCTGATGTGCAAAGATAATCGAACTCGGCCATTTGCATGCGTCGTTCAAAGGCGCTGTGTTCCGGGAAGCGGTGCAGCAGCATCGACATCCACCAGCTGAACCGCTCGGTCTTCCAGACGCGGCGCAGCGCAATGGAAGAGTAGTCGTCCAACAGTCTGTCATCACCTTTATAGTGCTCAGCAAACGCGCGCGACAGGATCCGGACGTCGCCTACCGCCAGGTTCAGGCCCTTGGCCCCAGTTGGTGGGACAATGTGCGCTGCGTCCCCGGCCAGGAAGAGCTTTCCCCATCGCATTGGCTCGGCCACGAACGATCTGAGCGGCGCAATCGATTTCTCGAATATCGGACCGGTGCAGAGCTTTGCGGCTGTATCGGGTCCAAGGCGGGTGCCGAGCTCTTCCCAAAACCGGTCATCAGACCAATCGGCAATGTCATCGTCGACGGGGGCCTGCACATAGTAGCGGCTGCGCGTCGCTGACCGCATGGAGCAGAGGAAAAACCCCCGGTCGGTGTTGCCGTAAATCAGTTCGTCCCCGATCGGCGGGCGATCTGTCAGAACGCCGAGCCAGCCGAATGGGTAGACCCGATCGAAGGTTTTAAGCACGTCTGCCGGGAATGTCTGACGCGTGATGCCGTGATAGCCGTCGCATCCTGCCACGAAGTCGCAGTCGATCCGCACGGCCTCACCGTCATGGGTGACGTGTATGCTTGGCTTAGCTTTCGGATCCTCGATCCTCGCATCGGGAGCATCGTAGAGGATCTGAGCCCCCTGCGATAGCCGGCGGTCGATCAGGTCCTTGGTCACCTCGGTCTGGCCGTAGACCATCACAGGCTTACCCGTCAGCCCGGTCAGGTCGATGCGGTGATGCTGGCCGTCGAATGCCAGATCGAAACCATCATGGCGCAGACCCTCGCGATCCAGCCTGTCGCCTACCCCTGCCTCACGCAGCGTTTCGACCGAGCCCCATTCCAGCACCCCGGCACGAATGCGGCTCGCCACATGGTCCCGGCTCTGGCGTTCGACAATGACCGACTCAACCCCGGCATTGTGCAGAAGCTGGCTCAGCAACAGACCTGCCGGACCCGCGCCAATGATCCCGACCTGGGTGCGGATCGCTCTCATACAGGGGTCAGCATCCGGGCGATGTCAGCCGCCGGAACCTCGCCAGGCCACGGGTGGCGCCACCTAGGATTGCGGTCCTTGTCGATGATCTGTGCGCGGATGCCTTCCAGAAAGTCGCCGTGTTCCATGGATTGCGACACAAACAGATACTCCAGATCCAGGGCATCGCGCACCGTGGCATCAGGGCTTTGCAGGCGCTGCATGATCTCGACGATCACGGCCATCGAAAGCGGTGCGTTCCGGCCCATTTTCTTCAGTGCCGCCGCTGCGAATTCTCCGCCATCAGCCTGCAATGCATCATGGATTTCCATCAGCGTCGCCCCAGAGAACAACCGTGCGGTGTCATCGGCCTGCGCTGCCAGACTTTCCCCGGTTGCATCTTGCGCTGCTTCCACGATGCGCGCCGGTTCGCCGCTCTTTTCCAGGGCTTTGATCACAGCGGGCCAGTCCGCTTCAGGGATGAAATGGTCGATGAATCCGGCCCAGATTGCGTCTGCCGCGTTCATCCGCGTGGCTGTCAGCGCCAGGTAGAACCCGGATCGGGCAGGTGCCCGGGCCAGCAGCAGCGATCCGCCGACATCCGGCACAAGCCCTATCCCGCATTCCGGCATGGCGATCTGCGAGCTTTCGCCTGCAACCCGGTGCGAGGAATGCAGTGATATCCCGACACCGCCGCCCATGGTGAAGCCCTGGCAGAACGCCGCTATTGGCTTGGGGTAGTTGGCCAGCTTGGTGTTCAGGCGGTATTCTTCGAACCAGAAATCGCGGCCCCATTGATAATCGCCCGCTGTCCCGGTCCGGTAGAGGTCGGCAATATCGCCGCCGGAACAGAACGCCCGCTCGCCCGCAGCGTCGATCACCACCATGGCGACGTCCGGATCATCGACCCAGGCGTCGATGGCGGCCTCCATGGCTTTCATCATTCCATAGGTCAGCGCATTGAGCGCTTCGGGACGGGTCAGGGTGATGCGACCGGCGCGACCGGTCTTGCGAATGTCAATCTCGCCCATCACCCCCGATCCTTCAGCATCTGCCTGCTGACGATCAATCGCATGACCTCGGACGTGCCCTCGAGGATCTCGTGCACGCGGATGTCGCGGACCAGTTTTTCGATGCCATAGTCGGTCAGGTATCCATAACCGCCGTGCATCTGAAGGCACCCATTCGCAACCTTCGAACAGTTCTCTGTCACGAAAGCCTTGGCCATGGCGCAGAATTTGGTCGCATCCGCGGCCTGATTGTCCAGTTTCCACGCCGCCTGCCGCAGAAACGTTCGCGCCGCGTTCAAAAGGATCTCGTATTCCGCCAGCCGGAATTGCAGTGCCTGAAAACTATCGATGGATTTTCCGAACGCCCTGCGCTCTCCCATATAGATCAGCGTGGCGTTCAGTGCAGCCTGCGCCGCGCCCAATGAACATGCGGAGATGTTGAGCCGCCCGCCGTCCAGCCCTGCCATCGCATAGGCAAAGCCGCGGCCCTCCTCGCCTAACAGGTTGTCGCCTGGCGCAAGCGCAGCGTCCATCTGGACCTGCCGGGTCGGCTGCGCGCGCCAGCCCATCTTGTCCTCCAGCCCGCCATAAGAGAGACCCTCGGCCCCGTCATCGATCAGGATCGCCGACACACCGCCGGGCGAGTCGTCTCCGGTTCGGGACATCACGATATAGGCGTCAGAGTACCCGCCGCCTGAGATGAAGGCCTTAGTTCCAGTCAGGCGCCAGCCCTCGTTGGTTCGCTCGGCCCGGGTTTTCAGGGCAGCCGCGTCAGAACCCGAACCCGGCTCTGTCAGGCAATAGCTGAACACTGTATCCATGCTGATCGCGCCGGGCAGATAGCGGTCCTTAAGATCGTCCGTGCCGTATCTGTCCAGCATCCCGGCGCACATGTTGTGGATGGTCAGGAACGCCGCGACCGATGGGCAGGCCATAGACAGCGCCTCGAAAACCAGCGTCGCATCCAGGCGCGTAAGACCGGATCCGCCTGACGCCTCGGACACATAAAGACCGCCAAATCCAAGTTCAGCCAGCTTGGGCCAGAGGTCCTTGGGGATTGACCCGTCTTTCTCCCATGCGACGGCGTGCGGGGCGATGTGTTCCTGACCAAAGTCCTGGGCCATATCAAAGATGGCGTCCTGCTCCTCGGACGTTGCGAAATCCATGGGCTGCTCCTGAGTTCCGG
>JBCCMP010000234.1:0-8048 GCA_039026295.1 Pseudomonadota bacterium
ACCGGAGAGATCCTGGCACCGGTGGGCTCTCTCAGCCACGATGATGCCGTCGCTGCCTTTCGCGAACAGATTGTCGGGCTTATGGACGGCGGCGTCGATGTGATCTGGGCAGAGACAATTTCATCTGAAGAAGAATTCCGCGCCGTGGCAGAAGCGGCCGAGCGAGAGAACGCGCCGTTTTGCGGCACACTCAGTTTTGACACCGCTGGACGCACAATGATGGGGATCACGTCTCATTCATTTGCGGGGATCGCCAGTGGATTGTCCAACCCTCCCGTTGCCTTCGGAGCGAACTGTGGGACTGGAGCGCCGGATCTGTTGCGAACCGTTCTTGGCGTGTCGGAGGCAGCGCCCGACGCGATCGTCATCGCCAAGGCGAATGCGGGAATCCCAAAGTATGTAGACGGCCGGATCGAATACGATGGTACGCCCGAACTGATGGCCAGATACGCCTGCCTCGCGCGGGACGCCGGAGCGCGGCTGATCGGTGGCTGTTGCGGCACGAAGCCAGAGCATTTGATTGCCATGCGTGCAGCGCTGGAAGGGCACTTGCCCGGCGAGAGGCCGTCCCTTGAACTGATCAAACAGGATATTGGTGCGTTTTCGTCCGAGGGAGATGGCACCGGTGAAGGGCAAGAGGCTCCGCGTACACGAAACCGTCGGGGACGTCGCCGCGGGTAAAAAAGTTAGCGGCCGTTGCGGATTTTGAAGATCCAGGCAGCGGCGGCACCAGCCAAAGCTCCGAAAAGGTGGGCCTCCCACGACACTTGGACGCTTTGCTGCGGAAGTACACCCCAGATCATCCCCCCGTAGATCACGATGACGATTACGGCGCCCAGAATCGCGCGGAGGCTGCGCTCCAGAACCCCGAGGGCGACCAGCAGGCCAAACCATCCGAACACGAGGCCACTTGCACCCACCACAACCCCGCCGCGGGCAAAGACCCAGACGGCCAGTCCAGAGATCAGGACGATCACGAAGGATGCAGCAATAAATCGGCGCGGTGCAACCATCAGTCCGATCGTGCCCAGTATCGCCAGCGGGAAGGTATTCGCGATAATATGACCCAAACCGCCATGCAGGAGCGGCATTGCAGGAATGCCGATCAGACCTGTTATGCTGCGCGGTCTCAGTCCAAACGTGCTGTTCAACCCATGACCAAGCAGTTGGTTCACAAGTTCGATTGCCCAAATGAGCGCCAGAAAAACGACCAGTGGCCGGATGCGTTGGAGGACTAATGCACTGTTCATTCCTTCGTTTCGCAACCCGAGGCAGAGCGGTCAAGGCAACTGAGAACGTCTGGCGTCGGGATTTGAACGACGAATGCCGAATTTGTCGCACCTATTGCGCAATATGCCATTTAGGCCTGATGTTAAAATGTACGGCAAACCGCCCGATATGCCTTGGCAAAGGAACGAGCTGATGTCTGAAGAAGAAGACGACATTGTTCTGAGCGAACTGGATGACGATGAACTCGTGCAGCAGATGCACGACGACCTTTATGACGGTTTGAAGGAAGAGATCGAAGAGGCCGTCCATATCCTTTTGGACCGCGGCTGGCAGCCGTACGATGTCCTGACCAAAGCGTTGGTCGAAGGGATGCGCATCGTCGGGATCGATTTCCGTGACGGCATCCTTTTCGTCCCTGAGGTGCTTTTGGCCGCGAATGCCATGAAGGGCGGCATGTTCATTTTGCGCCCGCTGCTAGCTGAAACCGGCGCACCGAAGCTGGGCACCATGGTGATTGGAACCGTCAAGGGTGACATCCACGATATCGGTAAGAACCTCGTTGGCATGATGATGGAAGGCGCGGGTTTCGACGTGCACGATCTGGGCATCAACAACCCGGTAGAAAACTACCTGGAAGCCCTGGAAGAGCATGACGCTGACATTCTGGGGATGTCGGCGCTGCTGACCACCACGATGCCGTACATGAAGGTCGTGATTGACGCGATGGTCGAAAAAGGCCTGCGTGATGACTACGTCATTCTGGTCGGTGGCGCGCCATTGAACGAAGAGTTCGGTAAAGCAATCGGTGCCGATGCATATTGCCGCGATGCTGCCGTGGCTGTTGAGACGGCCAAGGAATTTATGTCGCGCAAACACAATCAGTTGGCGGCGGGTTAGCGCCGGCAAGGGTTTGGCAGATGGGTTGGCCCCGGGATCATGAACGTAGATGATGCAAAGCTGACCGAGCATGGGCTTCAGGGCGGAGCAGCTGAAGCCGACAAGACTCTGCTGCTTGCCTGCGGAGCGTTGGCGCGAGAAATCCTGTCCGTCTTGGAGCTTAACAATTGGCAGCATATGGATCTGGCATGCTTGCCCGCCAAATTGCACAACGAGCCTCATAAAATCCCTGAACTTGTGCGTGCAAAGGTTCGTGAGGCGCGTTCAAAGGGGTACCGTTCCATCAGCGTCGTTTTCGCCGATTGCGGTACCGGTGGGTTGCTTGACAAGGTTTGCGCTGAAGAGGACGTCACACGGATTGAAGGGCCGCACTGCTACAGTTTTTTCGATGGTAACGCGGCATTTGCGGAGCGCGCAGAAGCTGGAGAATTCACTGCGTTCTATCTGACTGACTTTCTTGCGCGCCAGTTCGATACTCTGATCTGGAAGGGCATGGGCCTAGACAGGTACCCTGACTTGCTGCCGATGATGTTCGGCCACTACGAAAAAATCATCTACCTCGCACAAACGGTTGATCCGACGCTGGAGGCTAAAGCGCGTGCCGCAGCAGAGCGTCTGGGTCTTGCCTTCGAAATGCGCATGACGGGTTACGGCGAGCTGGCAGGTTTTCTGCGAACAGCGGCTGAAGAAACGACACTATCTGCTCCAGCCACGGCCTGACCGGGACGATCAGGCCGCTCATCCGTGCTACTTTCAGGTAATTGCTTCGGGCTCGGTCTTGACCAGTCTCAGGAATGCCGGGCGCCGACTCGATGGTTCATCGTCATCTGACCGGACTTTCTTCCCGCCCTCGATCGCCTGTAGCCGGCCGTTCCGCGCAAATTCTGGCCCGACTGGAAGCGGAGGTCCCAGCGGTGTCGGCTCGATCGGCTCGAACGTTGCTTTTGGCGCTGAGAATCCGATGCGATGGATCGTTGGAGTGTCGTCTTCAGCTGTCGCGATAATCGGATCCACAGCCATGTGTTCGATGCGGAACCGCAAGGGCGACGGAAACTGGTGGCGCTTGCGGGTCAGAGGATGGAGGCACCCAATCACCCGATCAACCGCGCCAAAATCGCTGCGAAGCGGCAAAAGGCTGATTTCCCAGATCACATCCTCATCGGCTGTGCCGCGCAGCCTGGCGTATCCGGTGCCTGGGTCCTCGAGGACTTCTCCAATCAACGCTGAAAAGCTTTCGCGTGCGCTGGGTGCCATGATCGAACGGGCGTTCATGCCGCGCAACTCAAGTCCGATGGCATCAATGATCGCTGTTCCGGCGAGGCGAAAGCGTATGTTTCCGTGACCGAGATCTTCCAGAATGAAGAGGTTGCGGGCGTCGCATGCCATCTGACGCGGGTCGATGTCAGAGCGCATCGGCGTTTTGCGGCCCGCCCGGACAGTTTCCCAATAGCTTTGAAGCGCGCGCAATTCAGAGTGGATCATCGTGCCAGACCTGTCAGAACGAAACGCGTTAAACTCAATGCAATCGTCGTGTACCCAACCGTCATCGTCCATTTACCTTCCCCACCAATAACAGGTTTTGTGTGGGACCGCCATGTCCGGCGATCTGATCGGTACAACGCAAGCCGCGTGCCAGATTGAGTGTCGCTCAGATGCATGTGCTCTCGGGCTCGATCTGATCGGTGCGCAACAGCGTGAAGACAGCGGGGCTTGCCAGCGCTGGGCGACCCGCCTTAACAGAGCCGCGGCGGCAGCATTCAAGGTGCCGTACTGAGCCAAATTGGGTGATCGAAATGAACATCAAACGCAGCGGCATGATGCTCGTCCTGTCATCGCCCTCCGGCGCAGGAAAGTCCACGATGGCACGTAAACTTTTGGCCGAAGACGACGGCTTCGAATTGTCTGTTTCCGCGACGACGCGGTCACCGCGGCCAGGTGAAACCCACGGAAAAGACTACCAATTTTTGTCCGAAGCAGAGTTTTTGGACATGATCGAAGACGAGGCTTTCCTCGAGCATGCCGAAGTGTTCGGCAATCGGTATGGGACGCCGATCCAGCCGGTCGAAAGAGCCCTCTTGAATGGCAAAGACATGCTCTTCGATGTTGATTGGCAAGGTGGCCAGCAGATGCGCGCATCGACGTTGCGCGATGCGATGGTTTCAGTTTTTCTCCTGCCGCCATCCGTGGCTGAACTTGAAGTCCGCCTGCACGGCCGGGCGCAAGAAAGCGAAATGGTGATCGCTGGCCGGATGGCAAAGACCCGGTCAGAGATCAGCCACTGGGAAGAATATGATTATGTCCTGATTAACGACGATCCGGTGCTCTGCTATTCCCAGATAAAGACAATCGTTAACGCTGAACGTTTACGACGTCGCCGTCGGATGCCGGGACTGGTGCCGATGATCGGTCAACTTAATGCAGAATTTGAGGCCCGGAAGGAGAAGAATTGATGCCGCTTTATGCTCTGGGGGAAAAGCGCCCACTTCTTCCCGAAGACGGTTCCGCGTGGATCGCGCCAGGCGCTCACGTGATTGGCGATGTCAGGCTGTCTCAAGGTGCAAGCATCTGGTTCAACGCGACCCTGCGCGGGGACAACGAGCCGATCTCGGTAGGGAATGAGACCAACATACAAGAGCTGTGCGTTCTGCATACGGATCCAGGATTTCCAATCAGCATCGGTGACGATTGCACCATCGGTCACAATGCCATTGTCCACGGCTGCACAATTGGTGACGGCACTCTGATCGGTATGGGGGCCGTGGTACTCAACGGGGCCCGGATCGGCCGCAACTGTCTGATCGGCGCAAACGCCCTGATCACGGAAGGCAAGGAAATTCCCGACGGTTCAAAGGTCGTAGGGCAGCCGGGCCGAACCGTTCGCAAACTGGATGATACGGCACAAAAGCAGCTCGTCCGGACCGCCGCTCACTATCGAAAACGACAGGCGTTCTTTCGCGAACGCCTGGTCGAGATCTGATTTAACAGCGGTTCACCCGGTTGCGATAACGCTCAGGCTGGCACCGTGGCGTTCTGTGGTGAGCACCACATTCAAACGTGCAGCGGATGCCCTGATCAAAGCGAACTCGATCAAGCGAGGCGGCAGTGTCGCAGCATCGGGTTCTGTCTCCAGCAGACGAGCAATATCAGGGTTCAATTCTGCCGGATTCTCGCCGAGGCCAACGGCCTCGGCGGTTACGGAAACCGGAAAGCTGCCTGTTGGTGCAAGATCGACAGATACAAAGCCGCGCATGCCAAGGCTGGCCCGGCAGCACATAAGCATCTGGAACAGTAGCCGGGCCTCGGCACGTTTCAGCGCCGGTCCCGACGCGTCGGGCCATTCCAGACTGATGCGCCCGGTATCGATCAGTGATTGCGCCTGGTTTTGCAGCACAGGACGTGCAATTTCAGCGTCATTATCTTCAGCAGTTCCAAAGGCGATCCGGTAGAATTGCAGGAGACTCGATGCACGGGTGGCGCTTTGCGAGATCATTCCCAGTTCATCTTGGAAATCGCCCATCCCTATCTCGCGGATCAGATCGACGCCGTTGACGATGGCACCAACCGGACTGACCAGGTCATGGCAGATTCGTGACGAGATAGCCGAAGCAAGATCAGGTTCGGTCACGGCAGTGCACCTCGGTCTGTGACGGAATTGGGCGTTGAGGGGGCAATGCCAAAGGCATCTTGCATATCTGCGTCCATCGGTCAGTTCCAAAATCGTCGCTGATACTTGACCCGACCGGAGACGAGTATCGGCGATCCAAGCCCACCGTTGCGCCGCATAAGGTTAACAGACTGTTAAGGTCCTGCCAAACCTCACGATGCTTGCGCGGCAGCACCAATCCACCTAGTACTGCCGCGGCGCATCTGGCCCGCCGCACGGGAGCGGAACCGGGCAGATTTGCGTGAGGGAATAGCTGCATGCGCATCGAAGCTGGCCGGTTCACGGTAAGATTGGCCGAATCCGAAGCCGATGTCGCTGCGGCCCAGCGACTGCGCTACAGGGTCTTCGTCGAGGAGATGGGCGCAAGCCCCAATCCAGAGGATGCAAAAGACAGGCGCGAACGCGACCAATTTGATCCCTACTTTGAACACCTGCTGCTGATCGACAACGAGGCAGAGAACCCGGACGTCGAGAATGGCGTCGTCGGCGTTTACCGTCTGATGCGTGGTCAGCGTGCACGGGACGGGGTCGGCTTTTATGGCCAGAACGAATACGACCTTACCAAGCTGCAGAATTATCCGCGTAATACGGTCGAACTTGGCCGATCCTGCGTCGACCTTGAACACCGGGGCGGGGCGGGAATGCATCTGCTTTGGACGGGGTTGGGCGAGTATGTCTCGCTTCACGATGTCTCGATCATGTTTGGAGTAGCGAGCTTTCACGGATCGGAAATTGCTCCTCTCGCACAAGCTCTGAGCTATCTGCACCACAACCACCTGGCACCCGAAGATCTTCGTGTGCGTGCTGTGGAGAAGGCATATGTGGATATGAACATTTTGCCAGAGGTCGAAGTCGAAAAGATCGAAGCCATGCGCCAGATACCGACGCTGATCAAGGCCTACATCCGCTTGGGTGGATTTGTTGGTGATGGTGCCTATGTCGACCACGAGTTCAATACGGTCGATGTCTGCCTGTTGATGGATACATCCCGCATGGTCCAACGCTACCGCGCTTTTTACCAGCGCAAGCGGGGTGGTTCGGTCGACCGGATCCTGGGTTGATCAAAGACAGGTGATCCATGGCCACATGGGATGAACAGGCCCCCCCGGAACTGGCGCCACCGAACTGGATGCAAACCATCGGCGGAACGTTGCGGCTTGGGTTGATGATCCTGACGACCCTGTTGGCAGTTACCATTTTTCTGATCGGCCGCGGCCTTCGCGCGGTGCTGGGACGCTGGGTAACCTTTCATTTCTGGGTCGCGAAACTCTGGTCCAGATTTGGACTGTGGCTCGCGGGCCTCGAGCTCAAGGTGACGGGAACACCGATCGCAAAAGGCAGCCTTGTCGCCAACCACTCTTCATGGCTCGACATTCTGACACTGCGGTCAACCCGGCTGATATACTTCGTCTCGAAGGCCGAGGTCGCGAACTGGCCAGGGGTCGGCTTTATTACCCGCATAACCGGGACCATTTTCATCGAACGCAGACGCAGCCAGGCAAAGCTGCAGGAAGCTCTTCTGCGCGCGCGCATGGCGGATAATCAATTGCTCTGTTTCTTTCCCGAGGGCACCTCGACCGACGGGCTGCGCATTCTTCCTTTCAAATCCTCGCTGTTCTCGGCCTTTTATGAAGACGGATCGGGAACAGATATCCTCATTCAGCCGGTCACGGTTCGGTATGTGCTCGCGCAGGGATCGGACCTTCCCGCGACCTTCTATGGCTGGTGGGGCGATATGGGTTTCGAGGCCAGCATCTGGAACGTCGTAACCCGCTCTCGCGGCGGAAAGGCAGAAGTAATCTTCCATGACCCGATCCGCTCGGCCGATGTGCCGGATCGCAAACGCCTTGCCGAAATTTGCGAGCATATGGTGACAGTCGGCATGGACACGGGAGCCAAGGCCCCGCCTTTCCTTGCCAACCAATCCGGTGAGGTCGCATGACCGATTCGAACGAAACGCCATCGGTGCTTCCAACACCGGTAACGCCTGAGATCAGCCTCGAGCTTTCGCCGGAGGTTGAAATCACAGAGGCGGAAGCGTTGGCGGCATGGCTCCGTGACAACCATGTCGAGGAGGTCGAGTGCGTGACCCCCGACTTTGCAGGCATTGGTCGCGGAAAGGTCATGCCTGCCTCGAAGTTTGCGCGCTTCGCGCCGGTCTACCTGCCAACATCGATCTTCTTCCTGACGATCACCGGCGGCTATCCGGAGATCGAGAACTTTCGCGCCTATGACACCGACGCGGATCTGGTTTTGC
>JBCCMP010000235.1:0-7996 GCA_039026295.1 Pseudomonadota bacterium
GCATCCATCGGACAGCAGAAATGCCGCGAGGTTCCGGATTTCGTCCATCGTACCCGTCCGGCCCATAGGGTTGCGGGCGATGGTGCGCTCCCCCGGCTTGTCCCCTGGGTTCAGCCGCTTGTTCATTCCCTCGGTCGGGATTTCTCCGGGCGCAATCCCGTTCAGACGAATGCCGTACTTGCCCCACTCGGCGGCCAGCGACATGGTCATCGCGTGAACGGCGGCCTTCGACATGGCCGACGGCACCACGTACGGCCCGCCATTGCGCACCCAGGTGACCATGATCGAGACGACCGAGCCTTCGGTAGTGTTTGCAATCCACCGCTTGCCGATGGCCTGCGTGACATAGAATGTCCCGTGCATCACGATGTTTGCTATGGCATCGAACCCGCGCGGCGACAGGTCCTCGGTCCGGGCAATGAAGTTACCGGCCGCATTGTTGATCAGCCCGGTCAGCCCGCCGGTAGCGAAAATGTCCTCAACCATTTCCTCGATCGCGGCGGCATTGCGGATGTCTACCGGGTAGGTATCCACCTTGCCGCCATAGGTGTCGCTCATTTCGCCCGCCGCCTCCAGCAGCACACCCTTGCGCCGTCCACAGATGACGATGTCGGCACCCAGCTCCAGCAGCCGCTCTGCCATTCCGCGCCCCAGCCCGGTGCCGCCGCCGGTGACGAGGATGCGTTTGCCTTTGAAGAGATCGGGTTGGAACATGGGGTCCTCCGGTAGTTTGGTCGCGTGGGATTTAGCGCCCTACACCCATTCCTCCATCAGGTGCCGCTGTATCTTGCCGGACGTCGATCGTGGCAGGTCGTCCACGTTGATGAACCGGACCTCGCGGGGCCGCTTGTAACCCGCCAGATTGGCGCGGCAGAGGTTCATGACGTCCGCTTCGGTCAGGGCGTCGTCTTCCTTGGCGACAAAGGCGACCGGGACTTCGGACCAGCGCTCGTCCTTGGCCTTGACGATGATCGCATCGGCGATCCGGGCATCGGCCAGCAGGACGCGCTCGATTTCGGCGGGGTAGATGTTTTCCCCGCCCGATTTGATCATGTATTTGGCCCTGTCGACGAAGTCATAGGTCCGGTCCGGATTGCGGCGGAACAGGTCGCCCAGCCGGAACCAGCCGTCCTTGAAGTCTTTCGCGTTGGTCTCTGGGGCGTTCCAGTAGCCAGAGAAGATGGTGGGCCCGCGGACCGCTACCTCTCCCGGTTCGCCATCCGGCACATCGTTTCTGTCGGGGTCCAGCAACCGGAGCTGGCAGAGCGAGGATTGGCGCTTCGACAGCGGATCATGCACCGTCTCCGGCCAGATCAGCGCGGCGGAACAGGGCGGGATGCCCGTCTCGGTCGATCCGAAACTGTTGACGAAGGGCGCGTCCAGCAGCTCCATCAGTTCGAGAATGTGCTGGCGCGGCACAAGATCGGCCATGGCCCCGCAGCAGCCGACACCTTTGACTGTCAGCCCGCCCCGCGCGCGGACATGATCTAGAAACGCCTCGTATGCCCCCGGCAGCATCACGAAGTGGCCCATGCGATAACTCTCCAAAGCCCGGCACAATTCGGCGGGATTGAGCCCGTCGATCACGATGACAGTGCCGCCTGCCAGGAGGGTCGCCAGTTGCTGATCGGTCGAGCCCATGTGGAACATCGGCGCCCAGGACACGAATGCGTCCCCGGTGCGCCAGACCAGATCCGCCAGGTTCGCCGCCATGCGGTTCACCTCGGCACGTTGGGAGATGAGCGCGCCCTTTGGCAGCCCCGTGGTGCCCGAGGTGTAGAGGATCAGCATCCCGTCCTCGGGATCCAGCGCCGGGTCCGGGTCTGCCGGGTCCGCCGCGTCGATTGCGGCCTCCAGTTCCTCGCCGATCTGAACGACCGGAGCACCGCCGCAATCGACCTGATCCAGTTTCTCGCGGTTTGCCTGCGAAACCAGCACCAGCTTCGGCTCTACCAGCGAGATGCAGTGCTGCAGTTCGGGAACCGCCAACCGCCAGTTCTGACAAGCCAGGATCGTGCCGGTGAGGGCTGCGGCGATCTCGGCCTCGACGAACTCGGGGCAGTTTTCCGACAAGATCGCAACGCGGTCGCCGCGCCCCAGCCCGTGCGCCTTGAAGACCCCGCCCATGTGCCGCGCCCGCTCCATAAGCGTGCCGTAGCTGGTCAGAGTGCCGCCGTGGTCCAGCGCCACCGCATCCGGGTTCATGCGCACGCGTTCCTGAAACAGGCCGATCCAGGTCGCACTGCCCGAGGCTGCGATGTCGCTGGTAATGGTATGGCTGAGGCCCGAGGCGTCTGGCATGTCCGTCCCTCCCGTTGTGGAACGACTGTGTCGCGGGCGGGCCCGCCTGTCGAGAGGTCGATCGATCTTTCCCGCCCCTTGATCTTGTCGCCGCGATAGGTTCGCATCCGGGAAAACAGGGAGGACAGAATGGCCTATGACTATCGGAAGATTGATGTGACCGTCGATCGCGGCATCGCAACGGCAACCATCTCGAACCCGCCGATAAACGTGATGACTGTCGATCTGATGCAGGAATTGATCGCGCTGTCGCTGGAGATCGAAGCGGATGACGACGTCCGTGTCATGGTGATGAAAAGCGCGGACCCTGATTTCTTTATCGCCCACTTCGATGTCGCGGCCATTCTGGACCGCCCGACCGATAGCCAGGCAATCCCGTCGCACAAGCCCAAGCTCTATCACGAGATGTGCGAGCGCTGGCGGCTGATACCGAAGGTCACCATCGCCCAGATCGAAGGGCGTATTGGCGGCGGGGGGTCCGAGATGGCGGCCTCGATGGACATGCGCTTTGGCGTGCGCGGCAAGACCTTCGTCAACCAGATGGAGGTCGCTTTGGGAATACTCCCGGGCGGGACAGGCACGCAGCGCCTGCCCCGGATGATGGGCCGTGCGCGGGCGCTGGAGGTGATTTTGGGCTGCGACGATCTGGATGCCGAAACCGCCGAAGCCTGGGGTTACCTGAACCGGGCGATGGAAGCTGAAGAGATCAGCGCATTTGTCGAACGGCTGGCGATGCGGATCGCGTCGTTCCCCGCGCCTGCAGTGGCGCTGGCCAAGCAATCGGTGAACGCATCGGTCAAGCCGCTGGCCGAGGGGTTGGCGGACGAAGCACACTTGTTCGACATCCTGTTGCGCACGCCCGAGGCAAAGGCCAACATGGCCCGGTTCATGGAAATCGGTGGCCAGACCCGGGAGGGTGAGTTGCGAATGGGCGATCTGTGCGCAGAACTTGGTCAGTCATAGGCGTTCACGGCCCCGCTCTTTTTCGCTGCTTGTGCTCTCCCCTCATCCTCGCCGCGCTTCCTCAAGGTTGCGAAACCGTTGCGCGATAACCACATATTGGGCGCGGGCGTACGAGACCTCGGCGCCCGGCAATCAGGCTGTGTCTGGCGTGCCGCATGGGCGTCTGGCGGTGTGCTGAAGGAGACGATACGTGAACCTGGATAAATTTACCGACCGGGCGAAATCGATGGTGCAAGGGGCGCAAAGCGTTGCCCTGCGCCACGACCACCAGCGCCTGACCCCCGAACACCTGTTCTCCGCCATGCTGGAGGATGATCAGAAGCTGGCTGCCAATCTGATTACCTCTGCCGGCGGGGATCTGGCGGCTGCCGACGCCGGTGCGCAGGCCGCCCTTGCCGCCATGCCGAAAGTTTCCGGCGGCGAAGGCCAGATCTACCTCGACCCCAACCTCGCAAGAGTGATGGAAGATGCATCGCAGCTGGCCGAAAAGGCAGGGGACGCCTTCGTTCCCGCCGAACGTCTGTTACTCGCGCTGGCCATGGCAAAGGGGTCGGAGGCGGCCAAGGTGCTGGAAAGCGCCGGTGTGACCCCGCAGGCCCTGAACGGCGCAATCAACGATCTGCGAAAGGGCCGCACGGCGGACAGCTCGAACGCTGAAGAAGGCTACGACGCCCTGAACCGCTATGCCCGCGATCTGACCGAAGCGGCGCGCGAGGGCAAGATCGACCCGATCATCGGCCGCGACGAAGAGATCCGACGCTGTATCCAGATCCTCTCGCGGCGCACCAAGAACAACCCGGTTGTCATCGGCGAGCCCGGTGTCGGCAAGACCGCCATCGCCGAAGGTCTGGCCATGCGCATCATCAACGGCGATGTCCCGGACAGCCTGGAAGACAAGCGGTTGATGTCGCTGGATATGGGCTCGCTGATCGCCGGCGCGAAGTATCGCGGCGAATTTGAAGAGCGCCTGAAAGCCGTGCTGTCCGAGGTGACGGCAGCCGCTGGCGGCGTTGTACTGTTCATCGACGAGATGCACACCTTGGTCGGTGCGGGCAAATCCGACGGTGCGATGGATGCCTCGAACCTTTTGAAGCCCGCTCTGGCGCGGGGCGAGTTGCACTGTATCGGCGCGACCACGCTGGACGAATACCGAAAGCACGTCGAAAAGGATGCGGCGCTCGCCCGGCGCTTCCAGCCGGTTTTCATCGAAGAGCCGACGGTGGAAGACACGATCTCGATCCTGCGGGGGATCAAGGAGAAGTACGAACTGCACCATGATGTGCGGATCTCGGACTCCGCGCTCGTCTCAGCCGCGCAGCTGTCGCATCGCTACATCACCGACCGGTTCCTGCCGGACAAGGCCATCGACCTGATGGATGAGGCGGCGAGCCGGTTGAAGATGGAACTGGATTCAAAACCCGAGGAGCTGGACGCGCTGGACCGGCAGATCCTGCAGATGGAGATCGAGCGGGAGGCGCTGAAGAAAGAGGATGACGCGGCCTCGAAAGATCGGTTGGGCAAGTTGGAAGGTGAGTTGGCTGGGCTGAAAGAGAAGTCCGACGCGCTGACGACGCAGTGGCAGAACGAGCGGGACAAGCTGGCCAAGGCCGGGCGCGCACGTGAGGAGCTGGACCGCGCGCGGATCGAGCTGGAGCGGGCGAAGCGCGAGGGCAACCTGCAGCGGGCGGGCGAGCTGTCCTACGGTGTGATCCCGGGGCTGGAGAAGACGCTCGCTGAGGCGGAAGAGGCCGAGACCGATGTGATGATCGAGGAGGCCGTGCGGCCCGAGCAGATTGCCGAGGTGGTCGAGCGGTGGACCGGGATTCCGATGTCAAAGATGCTGGAAGGTGAGCGTGAGAAGCTGCTTCGGATGGAGGAAGAGCTTGGCAAGCGCGTGATCGGACAGCGCGATGCGGTGCGCGCGGTGTCGAACGCTGTGCGCCGGGCGCGTGCGGGATTGCAGGACGAGAACCGGCCTTTGGGGTCGTTCCTGTTTCTGGGGCCGACGGGTGTCGGGAAGACCGAACTGACCAAGGCGCTGGCGGAGTATCTGTTCGATGACGACAGCGCGATGGTGCGGATCGACATGAGCGAGTTCATGGAGAAGCACGCGGTTGCGCGGCTGATCGGGGCGCCGCCGGGCTATGTCGGCTATGACGAGGGCGGGGTGCTGACCGAGGCGGTGCGGCGCCGGCCCTATCAGGTGGTGCTGTTCGATGAGGTCGAGAAGGCGCATCCGGATGTGTTCAACGTGCTGTTGCAGGTGCTGGACGACGGCGTGCTGACCGATGGCCAGGGGCGCACGGTCGATTTCAAGCAGACGTTGATCATCCTGACCTCGAACCTTGGCAGCCAGGCGCTGAGCCAGTTGCCCGAGGGCGCCGACAGTTCCCAGGCACGGCGCGACGTGATGGACGCGGTGCGGGCGCATTTCCGGCCCGAGTTCCTGAACCGGCTGGACGATCAGATCATCTTTGACCGGCTGACGCGCGAAGACATGGATGGCATCGTCGCGATCCAGATGCGCGGGCTGCAGAGACGGCTGGCGGCGCGCAACATCACGCTTGCGCTCGACGAGGCGGCGAGCAAGTGGCTGGCCGATGAGGGCTATGATCCCGTCTATGGCGCACGACCGCTGAAACGTGTGATCCAGCGCGCGCTGCAGGACCGGCTGGCCGAAATGATCCTGGCCGGGGATATCGCGGATGGCGACAGCGTCCCCGTCAGCGCAGGGGTTGATGGGCTGATCGTTGGCGATCGGATTTCGTCATCGAGCCGGACGCCGCCCGAAGACACGGTCGTGCATTGATGTGAGATGCGACGGGGGCCAGCCCAAGGGCTGGTCCCTTTTGACCATATTCCTGCCGGTATTCGCCGCCACTTCTGCCCTGGGCGGCGCAGATTAGCGGGCTTGGCCATGCGATTTATTCAGGAAGACGACGGGGCGGTAACCGTAGATTGGGTTGTTCTGACGGCCGCACTGGTGGCGATTGCCATCGCGGTGGTGGCGACCGTGCGCGGTGGTGTCGGCGAACTGGGCACTGAAATCAGCGAGACGCTCACAACGCTGTTCCCCGATCCGACGGATTAGGGGCCTGACCCTTTCAGTCCTTGCCCGCCAGATCCACCGTCATCCGGTAGCCGGTATCGGTTTCTTCCCAGCGCGCGCCCGCCCGTTTCAACGCCTTTTCCAGCGCCTTCACGGTCTCATATCCCGCGCCCGCGCCGCCTTCGAGCCGCTTGAGCGTTTGGACATGCACGCCTGCGGCATCTGCCAGCTCTTTTTGCTTGAGCCCGGCGGCCCGGCGCGCCCGCGATATAACGATCCCAATCTTCACGGTTTGGAAATTGTCATCGAAGAAATTGAATTTCAACCTCAACGAGGCTAAACTGTACCCAAAGTATAAATAAGTGCGTTCAGAAAATGACTTGGCAACCGTGGAGATCGATCATGCTTCCTATCGTAGCACTCGCCCTGCTTATCACAGCGCCGCAGGGGGATGTTTATGTCGCGGATGCCGGGACATTGGTGATCTCTGGCACTGCGATCCGTCTGCACGGTGTCGATCTTCCCCCGGCCCGCAGCCCCGCGCGCGCCGCGGCGACCGAAATGGTGCAAGACATGGTTGCCGGTAAGCGTGTGACGTGCCGGCTGGCTGGGGCCAGCTTGCAGAACTTTGGGGCGGCGGCGTGCTCGGTCGATGGGCAGGATATTGCACAGGCGCTGATCCGGCAGGGCCATGCGGTTGAATGTGCACATCCCAGCGCGCCGATGCCGGTTTCCAAATCGGGGCGGGTGCGGCCCGTTCCGGTGACCGAGACCTGCCAATAAAGCCGCCGCGCTTGACTACGGCGGTGCGCCAGAATTCCCCGGAGCCGCCGCAATCTATTCAGATTTAACTCAAACTTGCGTCGAATGTCCGCCGGGTCGCTGCGCCATACCCGGGGTGGGGCGGAATGTGGAGTAAGGGTTTGACGGGTTTAAAGGTGTTCCTAGAAGAGGAACGTGGGGCGGTCACGACAGACTGGTTGGTTTTGACGGCAAGTCTGATTGGCATAACACTTATGACGCTTGGTGCGGTCGCGTCGGGAGCCACGGATCTTGGCAGCGATGTCGGAGTTCAGGTGGCGGCGGTTACGGCCAGCGACGACGCCCCAGCAGAACATGCCGTGTGCACGTTGGATGCCGAGGGCGAGGCGCAGTGCAGCGACGGTGCCTCAGCTTTGATCGACTGAACCGCCCGCACCGCGCAACGCGGGCAGGCCAATACCCGCCGCTTCAAACCCGCCATCTGCGGCGATCACCTGCCCGGTGACATAGCTTGCCAGGGGTGAGCAAAGGAACTTGATCACCTCGGCAATCTCGGGCTCGGTCCCGTAGCGGCCAAGGGGGATGGCGTCTTGATATGCGGCGATGATTTCGGGCGTATGCACCGCTTCGGCCAATTTGGTGTGCACCGGGCCCGGCGCCACGCAGTTCACGCGAATGCCGTGTTCGCCCAGTTCCACCGCCTGTTGCCGGGTCAGATGCACGACCGCTGCTTTTGACGTGCCATAGGCCACGCGCAGGGTTGAGGCGCGCAGGGCGCTGATCGAGGCGATGTTCACGATGGCGCCGCGGGTGTCCTTGAGGTGTTCAAGCGCGGCTTGGGTGCACAGGAACACCCCATCGAGGTTGGTCTCCATCACCCGCCGCCAGCGGGCGAAGTCGTGTTCTTCAATCGGTCCGAAA
>JBCCMP010000236.1:0-7986 GCA_039026295.1 Pseudomonadota bacterium
AAAGCGCATTGGGCAACGACGTCTCGGGCATATGGGCCCGATCCGTCATGATTATGTAACCTTTGACCAGAGGCAGATCCGGCGCGACCTTTTCGAGGACCGGGACGATGTCATGATCGACTAATACCCACTGATCCTCGGGATGGTGCATGACATAGGTCAGCTGTTCCTGAGAGAGTCTGGGATTGAGCGAGTGCAAAACTCCGCCAGCGCCGGGTGCGCCGTACCAGATTTCCAGATGCCTGGTTGTATTCCAGGCCATGCACCCGACCATGTCGCCACGCGTTACGCCTAACCGGGTAAGGGCCTGCGCTACTTTCCTCGCGCGCAGATGAACCTCGGCCCAGTTTGATTCCGTGATCGGCCCCTCGACTGAACGCGAGATGATCTTGCGGTTGGCATGGTACTTGGCGGCGTGGTCAATAATCCGCGACACGCGCAGCGGCCAATCCTGCATCAATCCCTGCATCTTGGTCTCCCTTTTGACTGGCGGCAGAACCTAGCAGCGAATCTTGCCAAGGGAAGGGGGCACTTGCACGGTTGTCACTCGCAGTCCTATGCCTTCTGGCGAAGAGGTAATCGTATGCGGATCTCGCTCTTGGCCCCATCAGCAATCGTCATCGCGATGCTGATTCTGGCCATTGGCGACAATTTCGTCCCGGTGATCGCCGAGCACATGAGCGTCTGGCATTACCATGCCATACGCGCCGGCTTGATCCTGCCGGGGCTGGTGATCGCCATGGTGTTGTTCGGCCTGGCACGAAAGACTTGGCCGAAGCGGCCGATTGCTGTCATTCAGCGGTCCTTCTTTTCGACGAGTGCCTTGGTGCTCTACTTCTCTGCGATTCCCGCAGTTTCGATTTCCCTGGCGGCGGCTGGGCTGTTCACGTCACCAATATTTGTGGTCGTGATCTCGGTCATCGTGTTTCGCGAGCGTATCGGATGGCGCCGGATAGTCGGCGTACTGGTCGGATTCACCGGCGTGTTGCTCGTCCTCAAGATCGGGACGCAGCCGGTGCAGATCATGGCATTTGCACCGATGATAGGCGGCATGATGTATGCACTCAGCATAATCTGGACCCGGCGGTACTGCCGTCAGGAACATCCTTCGACGATGGCTTTCTGGAACCTGCTGTTCTTCTTCGTGGCAGGGGTTATCGGCATCACCGTGTTGCCTGGGTTGAGGGCGGCATTGGCTGCCTTCGACGGGACTGACTTTCTGATAAGATCCGCTGGCTGGCCTGAGACATGGGTTCTGGGTCTGCTGTTTCTGATGGGTCTATCCGCTGCCACAGGTATGCTGCTGTTGGCGTATGGCTATTCCCAAATAGATTCGAGCTTCGCAGCTTTGTTCGACTTCAGCTTCCTGCTGTGGGCCCCGTTGTTTGCGTGGCTGCTGCGGGCAGAACCGCTGGACCTGCGCTCCGCCTTAGGCATGTTCATGATCCTGTTGGCCGGCATCCTGGCCTTAACCGGATTACAAAGGGATCAACATAAATTTCCACAAGACGCGAAGTCGTAGAATATTTTTCAAATTATATTCATATTTATTTTCGAAATATAAGGTAAACTGATTATTCATATTACTTATTGAACGGTATGTAATTCAATCCTGCGATGTTCGGATCAGATTAGATCCGGAGTCATCGTTACATGTCCCATACCGGCGCTCATTCCGGCCACACGCACTCGTCTCACCTGGACCTTTTGCCCGTCGACGCCGACGGCAATGCGGCCAAGGCGACACATGTGGCCGTGAACAATGGTGATTGGTTCAACCCGGCCACCTGGGAGGACGGCGAAGTGCCTGGCGAAGGCGCTGTCGTGCACATCCCGGCCGGAGTTTCCGTTGCCTATGAAGGCAGCTCCGACGCCAATCTATTCCTCGTCCGCGTGGACGGCGTGCTCAACATGTATGCCGAGAACGGGACCGCAACCAAGATGGTGGTCGATACCATTGTCACCTCTGAAAGCTCGCAGTTCAATGTGAAGGCGCGGGACGCATCAGACGGTACGGTTGATGTTGTCTTTTCCGAAGGGGCTGCTGCCGGGTTCCCCGACAGCGCGCCGGGCAACGGCGTCAACGGTCGTTGGACCTGGGATCCCGAACAACTGAGCCTGGGTCTTGTTGCAAGTGGCCGCGTGGACATCAAAGGGCAGGATGTCGACGCGGGGCTGCAACTGGCCGAGGGGCCGGCGGCGGGTGCGACGGAACTGGTCTTCAACACATCCATATCCGACAGCGGCTGGGCTGTCGGACAGCAGATCGTCGTCGGCGGCACATCTTACATGGGTCGTGACGCCAATGGAGAGCTGATAACTCAAGACGAAGTCCGCACGATCACGTCGGTGCAGGAGGTGAACGGCCAGATGGTCGTCACGCTTGATGCGCCGCTTGAATACGATCATTCGGGGCCTGCAGATCCCGAGACCGGGCTGGAGTTGACCGGTCACGTCGGCAACCTGACGCGGAATGTCACATTCTCGTCCGCCGCGGCAGATCGAGATGGGGACGGTGAAGCCAATCACGGTGTGTCGTTGGGCGACCCGTTGGGCGCCAATGAACACTATGTGACTGAGCGCGGGCACATCATGTTCATGCACAACGATGACGTCAGCGTCGTCGACAGTGCGTTTTTCGGGCTCGGGCGGACCGACAAGACAACGTTCGTCGACGACATCAAGACCGATGGCAGCGACAAGCAGAAGAGGCTTGTCGAGGACGTAAACGGCAATGGCATCTACGATGACGGCATCGATCAGTGGATCGCAGCGGAACCGTGGGAAATAGAAAACCCGCGGGGCCGCTATGCGCTTCACATCCACGAAGCCAAGTCATCGCATGATCACCATTGCGCCAACGAGACAATCATCGGGCCCTGCGCCGAGACCGGCGCCGCGGTTTGTCCGTGCGGCTCGTACACCTTGGATCAGGATGGCGATGGGATCGCCAATGCACGGGACAACGACTACTTCCACGGAGCCTTTCTTGAGGGGAACGTGGTCTGGGGTTCACCTGGCTGGGGCATCGTTCAGCATTCGTCCGATGCCGTTCTCGAGGGCAACACTGTGTTTGACGTTGCAGGATCAGCAATCGTTGCTGAATCGGGTGACGAAGCAGGGCGCTGGGAAGACAACCTGACCATCGGGACCTATGGCGCAGGCGATGTCTCGGCCAACCATGACGACCGGAATTTCAATGAAGACGAGGGGATTTCGGGCAACGGCTACTACCTGAAAGGTCGTGCGATCGACATGGTCGACAACGTCGCCCAAACCTCGGCACGCGCGGGTTTCTTCTACCACAACATGGGCGCCGGTCTGAAAGAGGTCCTTGCCGAAGACCTGGGCGAGGTCAGCAGCCTTGCGCTGGGGCGTGACAGCGTTCCGGTGGAAGACGTTGCGATCAGGACATTCACCGGAAACGAGGTCATTGCCGCCCGAGAGGGTGTCCGGGTCGCAACCGATCCGCACGATTCCGTCCGCAAGTTTTCAGACGCCTACAGTCACATGCAGGACTTCCTTGGGTGGGAGATAGACGAGGCGGGCGTTTCGATCACCTACTCGTCGAAGTACATCTTCGAGGATTTCACCATCCTGGGCACCGAGAACAAGGTGACGGACGATGCCCTTGCGACCAATGCGGGTTTCTATTTCAAGGCTTCGGTCGCGGACATCACGGTTCTGAACAGCCATGTGGAGCATTTCCAAAACGGCGTGACGAACTGGGTTCAGGTCGGCAACAGACAGGAATATCGCCGTGGATACTGGGATCCTAAATCACCCATGCCTGGCAATACAGCGCCGGTTTACGATGGCATGGGCGCTGTGGATGGGATCGACAATGTCGCCCACAACCTTTGGAACACGAACGTCATCGGTTTGACGACGGACAATTTGGGCGGGATTGCCGTCAGGTCCCCCAGCATCAGCGTAGAGACATCGGACGGGGTCTTTCAGAATCAGCGCGGCGTCGAGATCCTGCAGAATACGGACAACATCGAGATCAAGCCGTCGGTCGATATCGAGCTTTTGGGTGACAGTCGCGATGGCGGTCTTGTCGCCTTGTGGCGCGAAGACATCGCGAACCATCCAAATCAGGCGTTGATGCTGACCCAGCACATCCCTCTTGCCTACAACAGTACCGCATATCTTGATCAAGTGGTGTTTGAGAACGGGCAGACATTCCAGCGAAATACGTTCATGTATGCGGTGGAAGGCATCAACGATGACATCTGGTCGGGCACCATCTTGGAGTTCGCCAAAGAGGACAGCATTGGACGCCATGTCTTCAACTACGGCGACTTCGCACCGCTGGACCCATCGTCGATCGAGCGCTCGGTGACGACGAACGAGCGGTTGATCTACTCGAAGGAAATGATCGACGGGACCTTGCAGAAAACAGGTTACTACACGGTCGACAGTGCCCCTGGCATGAAGTTCGTCGTCATGGAGACGATCTGGACTGACCGGCTGACGGGACAGCTCACACACAAGGGTGTTTTGGTCGCGTTGGACACCGCATGGGTGTTGCCTGAGGGGACGGTCAGCGCCGGGCTGCTGCAGATCACCGACAATCTGATTGTCGCGCCGCAGTACCGGGTGTTCACAAACGGTGTACTGGATCCAACGCAGCCCCCGGTCATTGTTGAGGACGCAGAGGCCAGCGGTGTTTTCACACCCGGAGGACCGGGGCCAGGGTCGACCGATCAGCCGCCCGACACCCTGTACTCGGAAGGCTCGTTTGAGGATGGCAACGGGAACGAGTTGCCGCCGCCGCCATCGGTGATCCACACGGCACAGGATGGCTCTGAACTGCCGCCGCCGCCTCAGACCATTTACAGCGGCGCTCCGGTCCTGGCGGCCGATAATGGTGAGGCGATCGCCAACGGGACAACCGGTGCAGATGCCTTCGATGCTTCCGGTGGCGGTACATCGATGGTTGGAGACGACGGCGGAGATTGGCTTCCGGGCGATGATGGTGCTGACAGGCTGTGGGGCGAGGGGGGCGATGACGACCTCTTCGGCGAGGGCGGGTCAGACGATCTGTTCGGAGGGGATGGAGACGACAACCTAGATGGCGGGGCCGGGGAAGACCGGCTGTTCGGCGGCGATGGTGCCGATGTTATCGCTGGCGGGGCGGCTGTGGACCAGCTGTCGGGCGGCGCTGGAGCGGACAGGTTCGTGTTTGACAAGAATTCAGGTGACGATGTGATCGTGGACTTTGAAGATGGTGTAGACGCCATCGACTTCATGATCCAGAGTTTTGGCTTCGAGGATCTGGAAATCCTACAGGAAGGCGATGATGCAATAGTCCGTCACGAGCACGGGGAACTGCGGTTGGTGGCAACCGATGGCGACGTGTTGGATGAGGGTGACTTCACGTTCTCTTCGCCATCGTGATAGCGAGACACTGCTACTCAACAGGTGTGACCTCGGGCGGTGGGCGGCGGTGCTATCCGGCTACGCCCACAAGTCGATGGCGATCTGCTGGGCGAGAAATCGGCCGTATATTCTGCACTGGGAGAATGCCCCGGCCGTAAACCACAGGCCGGGCTGACCCGTTCGTGTCCACATGTTGGACATTTCCTGGTGATCGTTAAATCCCCACACCCGGCCTGCGCGGTCACGGACATCTGCACCGAAAAGCTGCTCCACCAGATGGCCCTGCGTCTCGTAACCCGTCGCCATGACGACAAGGTCCGAAGGCCTGTGTGATCCGTCGATCATCTTCACGCCGTCTGAAACGAAGGCGCCGATATTGTTGTACTGGATAAGATCGATCTCGCCGTTGATGATCAGTTCCGAACACCCGATGTTGAAATAGTAGCCGCCCCCACGGGTGCGATACTTCATCGGCCAGCCGGTGCCGTCCTCGCCATACTCCAACCGAAAGCCGGCGTTCTCCAGACCTTCCAGAGTCTTGCGATCAATCTCTTTCACCCGGTCGGTCACCAGCTTGTGGGATGCTTTGATAAGATCCAGCGGGAAAGAGGTGTTGATCAGATCCTGATCATCGATCGATTCAAAATCGCCAAGATAGAGCCCGTCGTAGATTTGAGCTGATGGCTCAACATTGACAACCATCGTGGGGCTCCGCTGCACCATGGTCACATCCGCGCCGTGCGCGTGAAGATGCTGAGAGATATCGTGGGACGACGTTCCAGTCCCCAGCACCATGACCGGCCGTCCCTGCCACTTGTCGCCCGTCTCGAAATCTGCAGCGTGGATCTTTTCGCCGTCAAAATCCTTCAGCGACGGAATGTCGGGGTACTTCGGAACCGCCGATGTAGACGCGGCCATGATGATATGGCGAACGCGCATTTGTCGGGTCTTCCCTGAGCGCGTCACCCGTACCGACCATGTGCGTGATGCATCGTCCCATTCAGCACCGTCGAAATTGGTTTCCGTCCAGAAATTGATCTCCAACGCTTCCGTGTAGAACTCCAACCAGTTCGCGATCATGTCTTTCGGGATGTAACGGGGCCATGTTTTCGGAAATGGAAGATACGGCATCTCGTTGACGCGGATCTGGTTGTGCAATTTCAGATTGTGGTAGCGCAGGCGCCAGTTGTCGCCGATGCGTTTTTCACGGTCGACCACCAGTGCATCGATGTTCAGCGCGCGAAGCCGCGCGGCGATGGTCAGACCAGCATGTCCGCCGCCCACCACCAGAACGTCCGGGTCACGATCCTGGAATGCGCGCGCTGCTTCCCGCTGATCATTCCAGTTCGGCGCACGAACGTCCTTGGCATAGGCCTCCTCTTCACGCGCGCCTTCGTCGTGCAGACGCTCCATCGATGTCATGATGGTCCATGCGTGCTCTGGCCCGTCTGCCAGCAACCTGACCAACCCGGTGCACTGACCGAGGGTTGTCGTGAAGGTGAAGACGGCTTCGATTACCTCTCTGCCGGCACGTTCGAGACGGACCGGCGGCAGCCGCGTCGGATGCAGGTCAAAGTCGGATGCACCTGCTTTCGCAAGCCCGGTTACCAGTGCGGACGGAACGATCGGGCCAGAGCATGTCCGCAATTCACCGGTCAGCGCCACAAGATCGCGCCAATGACAATCGGTCGAAAAAAGATCTGCGACAGCTTCGTTCGCGGAACCGACGGCCTCGTTGAACCGTGCCAGCCATGCCTCTGCCAGGAGGCGTTCTGAAGTCTCGTGTGCGTCAAGCATTGTGTCCTCGATGCTTGGCCAATTGCAGGTTGGCAGCATCAAAGGCTAAATTCGGGACGCGAGCAATAAATTTGGGTTGGCGCTGACACAGAGTGCGCAAATCCAAATCGCGCGGATCTACCCACCTTTGGAGTGAAAATCAGTCCACAAGGGAAAAGTAGACCAGAAGAGCGCCGACAATCGTGCCGACCGCGAGCCAACGCCATTTGGAACGGTCGGGCCGCTCTTCCACGGGGGCCAGATCACGTCTTGTTCGCGCTTCCTCGGTCAGCATCAGCAATTCCCTGGCAAGTCCGGGAAGGCGCGGTCCCAGACGGCTGAGGATGCGCGCGGTTTCCCCGAGATCACGGGCCAGAGCGGCCGGACCCAGGTGACCACGGATATAGTCTTCCACAACCGGGCGCGCGGCTTCGAATATGTTGGCCTGCGGATCCAGCGTTCGGGCGACACCTTCGACGACGACCATGGTCCGCTGCAGGAGGATCAATTCGGTCCGCGTCTCCATGCCGAAACGCTCTGTTGTCTCCAACAAGTACGCCAGGACCTTTGCCATGGATATCGATGAGGCGTCCTGCCCGAAGATCGGCTCTCCTATCGCGCGCAGCGCCTGTGCGAACTGTTCGACATTTCGATCCGCCGGGACATAGCCGGCCTCGAAGTGCACTTCGGCGACACGCGTGTAATTGCGGGTCAGAAATCCGTGCAGGATTTCTGCATAGTGCCGTCGGGTGATCGGATCGAGCCGCCCCATAATGCCAAAATCCAGAAGGATCAGCGTGCCGTCTTCTCCGACTCGAAGATTGC
>JBCCMP010000237.1:0-7970 GCA_039026295.1 Pseudomonadota bacterium
GGCCCGTCGCACCCCCGTGCGGCGGGCTTTTTCTTTGCGTATGCGGTGCGGGCGATGGTTCGGGCAGATCGTCTCCGACGTTAACCACTTGCCGACGATCACCGGGCTCAAATCCCGGCCCGGCCCGCCTGCGCCGACCTGAACGGCAGCTCTGGCCCCTTATCGATGCAGCCGCCAATCCGATTCAGCGGCGTTTCGCCCCAAATCCGGACAGACCCGTAAAAGACGGCTAAAAAACCGAAACAAGACCGCCGAATTTGTTCGGCAATTTGCGAAAAAACCCCGTAAATCTCGCCGGATTTTGTTAACGTTTGAAGGCGCTTTCACAGCCTGAACACTCCGTATCTGCGCCGCACGGACAGCTGCTTTCGGATGTGGACTATCAATGACAAATGTCGCGACGGGAACACGATCACCGATCCCTGAACCGTGCAGGAGCAACTCTTATGACTCAGTTAGATGACCGATTTGGCCCGTTGGTCGATGTGGACCCGAACGCCTGGGTCCATCAAAGCGCGTGTCTTTTCGGCAAGATCCGCGTCGCGTCGCGCGCCAGCATCTGGCCGCAGGCGGTCATCCGGTCAGAGATGCACCATGTCGAGATCGGCGAAGGCTCGAACATCCAGGACTTCTGCATGATCCATGTCGGCTACGAGACACCGGCAATCATCGGGCGCATGTGCTCTGTCACGCACCATGCCACCGTCCATGGGGCGACACTGGGCGACAATGTCCTGATCGGCATCAACGCAACGATCATGGATGGGGCCGAAATCGGCGACAATTCGATCGTCGCCGGTAACGCACTGGTGCGCGAAGGCACGAAGATACCGCCCAACTCCATCGTCGCAGGCGTACCGGCCAGGGTCATCGCCACCCGGGACAACCGGGCCGCGAACATCCAGAATGCAGAATTCTACATTCAAAACGCCATCGCCTACGCCCACGGCATCCACCGGATGCAGGACTGGCCGAAAGACGGCCTCAACCCTACTTAAGTCTCAGCCCCCAGCGCATCCTATCCGGTTGACTTGACAAGTCTTGCGTGCAGCCGCACTCACACCCGCATAATAATCAACGGACGGGACGAATGACCGCAAGCCGAGACGACGTTATCGCTGCCCTCAGCAAGGTGGTCGATCCGCAAAGCGGCAAAGACCTGATTGCGGCCAATCTGGCCAAGGCGATCAACGTCTCGCCCGCCGGCGCCGTGACATTTCTGGTCGAAGTCGATCCTGCCCTGGGACCAAAGGCCGAACCCCTGCGCGCCGCTGCGCAGGAAGCGGTGGAAGCGGTGCCGGGCGTCAGCAAGGTCACGGCAATCCTCACCGCCCATTCGACAGAACCATCACCGCCGCGCACCGCTGCCCCGAAAGGTCCGCCGCCTGACCTGAAGATCGGCCGTCATCCGACGCCGGATCAACCCGCCGACAAGCGCATTCCCGGCGTCGACCACATCGTCGCCATCGCCTCGGGCAAGGGCGGTGTCGGCAAGTCGACCGTGTCTGCAAACCTGGCCGTCGCGCTTGCGGCGCAAGGCCTGAAGGTCGGACTGCTGGACGCCGATGTTTATGGCCCATCGCAACCTCGGATGATGGGGATCTCGGGCCGCCCGTCCTCGCCTGACGGCAAGACAATCATTCCGCTCCGCAATCACGGCGTTACCTGCATGTCCATCGGCTTCATGGTGCCGGACGGCGAAGCGGTCGTCTGGCGCGGCCCGATGCTGATGGGCGCGCTGCAGCAGCTTCTCGGCCAGGTGCAATGGGGCAAGCTCGATGTCCTGCTGGTCGATCTGCCACCCGGCACCGGCGACGTGCAACTCACGCTCAGCCAGAAAGCCGAGGTGACCGGCGCGGTAATCGTCTCGACGCCGCAGGACATAGCTCTGCTTGATGCCCGTAAAGCATTGAATATGTTTGATAAAACCAATGTTCAGGTTCTTGGAATAGTCGAGAATATGTCGACTTATATCTGTTCCCAGTGCGGGCACGAGGAACATATTTTCGGCCATGGCGGCGCGCAACGCGAGGCGGAAACCCTGGGCCTTCCGTTCCTTGGCGCCATCCCCCTCGACATCGGCATCAGGCTTGCCGCCGACGACGGTGTGCCCATTGTGGCCGGAAAATCGGACTCGGCGCAGGCCGCTGCATTCAGGAACGTCGCCGAGCGACTGTCGCGAGAGATCGCGGCAGCGGCAAGTAAGTAACGGGTAAGCGAACAAGCACCTGCTTCGGCGACTTTTGTCGGTTGGCCGCGCTAGACCGCTGCTGCAAAATCGTCGGTCACCCACTCCCATTCCAGCAACTTGTAAAGCCGCTCTCCCACATAAAGTGTCATCGAGAAGACATCGTCCTGAAAGGCGTCGGCGGTGCGGAGCAGCGTTTCCTGCAGATGCGGCCGCAAAGACCCGTTCGCCCAGCCGACGATCAGATCTGACAGCTCTTCGAAGCTCTCCGCCGTCGGCAACGCCCAGCGCCCCTCGAAGGCCTCGGCCGCAGTAGAGTGTATCAAAATGGGACAATTCTGCGAAAGAAGATGCGTCACGGCCGCGTTGTCACCGTCAAGCGTGTCGCGCGGAAAGACGCCCAGACCCAGGGCACCGGTCACCTCGGACAGCGTGCCATCCCGCTTCAGAAGCGTGCGCCGAAGCAGGGTCGGCGGCGGTGTGCACCTCTCGCTCGCCGGGCCGCTCAGCAGCAGGTTCTGCGTAAAGTCGCCCGTCCGCCATGACAGCGCTTTCAGGAACCGGTTCCAGTCATCTGCAAGACCGGAATCGCCGATGTCCGGCCAACCGATCATTGTGCCCGGAAGAGCATCGCTTCGAGCGACCGCGGGTGGCAGACGAAGCGCACCGGGCCCAGCCCGCCGGCGCATCGGTTCCGTCGGCGCGAGCACAAGATCGACCCCGGGCATCCGCGCAACGCTGCCATCACGGCCATCCAGATCCCGCACCAGGATGCTGTCCGGGCAGATGACCGCCCGCGCGGCCATGCCGTCCAGGTGAACGACCTGGTAGGACGCTGAACCCGCCATGGCGCGCACCGTCTTCGCCAACGGGCCGACCGGGCTGTGGAGCAACTCGTCGTTCATATCACCCTCCAGCACAGCCGCCTGACGGATGTCCGGCAGAACTCCTGCTCGCATCGACGCAGAGTGCCGTGCTGAACCGGACGCCGGGCGCACAGACAGCAGATCGCATTGCAGGCCCAGTCCGGCATAGAGATCCACCACCTGCACAAGACGCCGGAAGCGGCCCTGCCAGTGATTGGTAAAATCGCCCCGCGTGATGATCAGGACGCGTGCCATGTCAAAACGCGTCCGCGACGACGCCCATGCCCTGCGCGGACAAACCTGAAGGCGCGGGCAGCACATCCTCGGACGGGGACAAGGGCAAGGCGACCGCTGCGCCGCTGACAATGGGGCCGTGCCCCGAGATCACCAGATCGACCACAGGTGCATCGGTCCTGCCAATCCGAATATCCAGTACGCGGTCACCTTGGCCCTGGCGCGTCTCGATCACGTTCCGCCCGGTTGAGCCGACCACCTCGATCTCGGGCCACACGCCTTTGTCGCCGTCAGTCAGAAGCACGGTCACATGCAATTCGGGCTGACCGAGGGTCGGCAGCCGCAGGCGAACGGGCCTCCACCGCGACAGCCGAAGGCATCCATCGGCCAGCACGCACATCCGTTCGGCCTCTGCCAGATCACGAAGACAGGACAGAGGATCGAACCACGCGTGGGCGCAGCCTGCACCGAACGTGACATCGCGCAGAAACCGTCCCCTTCTCGCGGCCTGCAACAACGCCTTCACGGCGTAAAAGCTGCGTTCAGGGGGCTCAGCCGCGCCGCCGATCACAAGATCAGGCCGCCGCCGCAGCGACGTGCACAAGCCGTCGAACGATGCACTGCGCACAGCGGTGCGGGTCGCCAGGAACAGCACGCTCTCGCCAAGCGGCGTCGCATCCGCCCAGCGGTCTGCCGGGCGATCGACGACACCGCCACCTGCCACGCCTTCGATCAGGCGCTCGCCGATGGGACAGATGACCCGGGGACCGCCAACACCGCGGACAAAAGGCACCTCCATGGGGTCAAGGCAGGCAATCAGCGCGGAACGTCCCAGCGTTGCCGTGGCGGCAAGAGTCTCGACCCACGCGCGTCGGCGCATCACCCGGCGCGTTCCAGGATACGTGTCTTTATCGGCGCAGGCCGGGACGCCGCTGTCTCTGCTGCATGGTCGTCCGCATCCAACCGGCGCATCACCGCATCCACGGCCTCCGCGACGATCAGCGGCCGCTCGATTGCCGGGATCTTGTCGAACAGAGCTTCGGCCATGAACGCCTGTTTCAGCGCCGCGACCTCACCGCGCAGCACCGCAAGATCCGCGGCCAGATCACCGGCCAACTGATCCCCGGACCGGATCGGGTAGCTTGCCAAGACCACCTTGTCGGGCTGCAAGTGAAAAACAACCGTGCTGATCCCATCGGACAGGCAACTTGTCGGAACCGCTGCCGAAAGCTCGTGACGCCCGGTGCCTGGCGCATCCGGATCGGGCGTCAGTTCGGCGCGCCCGGCCACCGCGCCGCCGACCATCAGATCGATCCACTGATGTCCGTCACCCGACAGGCCGTCGACGAAGCCGGTGAACCAACCATCCTGAAGGGCGATCGCACTGACCACTAGCGGCTCCGCGGGCGTTCGCCTCGACAAGACCGGTCCGTCAGACATCGATCAGGTCCACGTCCAGGGCATCGATCGAAACTTCGGACATGCTCGGGTCCGAGAAAATCACATCCAGCCACGCCGCCGTCGCCAGATCGAGCGCGCCGCGTGCACCGTCAAGGTCGAACAGCGTCCAACGCTCGCCCGCGTCAAGCACCAGCGCCTCGTGCAGAACCTCCCGCCCGCCAGGCACATCGATGTTCAACCGGACAAAAACCGTCATCGGGCGCGAGGCGGTCCCCGAAATGCGCACCGCAACATGGCGCCCCGGCCCGAGGGCGTCGATCATCTCTTCCGAGAGGCTGGCCGCGATCGACAGATAGGTGCCGGTAAACCGGTAGGTGGTCATCACCAGCGAGGGACCATCGCCCTGCTTCCAGTAGAACTGACTGTTGTCCGCATCGTGGAACAGGGTCAGGCCGGGGCAGATGTCCTCGTTTCTCGCCGGGCTGGCGGACCAGTTGTCCGAAAGTGGCTCGGCAAAGACCGCATACCGGCAGCGCAGCCGTTTGACCTCGGGCGCAAGCGCCCCGCCATCCGGGTGAAACCAGGGTTTCGCCCTCGTGCCAGCTTCTGCTGTCACACGGTACTCCAGTCGTTTTGTGTCCACGGGCGAAGGTATTCGGCCCGCTTATAGGGTCGCGATATGTCTGCGTCACCCCTAGCCGGTGAGTGTTCCCAAGGTATTAACCGGCACGGCCGGTTACCCCAGGGCGACAACGCCGTCCGTGCCCAAAGCGGCAATCTCTCCCCGGTCATAGCCCAGCCCTTCAAGGATCGCCGCAGTGTCAGCGCCCAGCTCTGCCGGAGGGCGATCAACCCCGCCGCCGCCATGGGCCAGCTTGAACCCGGATCCGATCAGGGTCATCGGCCCGTGATCGCTGTCGATGCGTTGCAGAACGTCCCGGTGGGCAAGCTGGGGATGTGCCACAGCATCTGCCAGAGAGTTGATCCGCGAGGCCGGGGCGCCCGCCGCTGCCAGCCGCTGCTCCCAGGTCTCTGCATCCTCGGCGGCCAGCGCCTCCTCGATAATCTCCCGCATGGCCGCCTCGTTCGCGATCCGCGATGGCCAGTCGCCAAAGCGCGGATCGTCCAGCATCTCCAGCCGCCCGATCTCTTGCAGCAGGTTGTGGAATTGCGCCTCGGTGTTCACGGCCAGCAGGATGTGCCCGCCCTTGCAGGCAAAGAGGTTCGCCGTCGGAATACGGCTGACGGCCTGATTTCCGAAACGGCCCTGCTTCCTGCCCGCCAACGTGTACTCGCACAATGTTGGGGACAGGAATGTCAGCGTCGCGTCCAGCATGGCCACGTCAATCATCTGCCCTTTGCCGGTCGCGGCGCGCTGCGTCAGCGCCGCCGACATCGCGAAAGCCCCCGTCATCCCGGTCAGCGCATCACACACCGCGAAGCCTGCCCGGGTCGGTACTGAGTCTTCGTGCCCGGTGATCGACATGACGCCCGAGGTCGCCTGAATCCGCCCGTCATAGGACGGCGCATCCTTGAACGGCCCATCCTGTCCGAAGCCGGTCATGGCGCAGTAGATCAGACGGGGATTGATCGCCGACAGCGCTTCATACCCCATGCCCAGCCGGTCCATGACGCCGGGGCGGAAGTTCTCTGCGACGATGTCCACCTCTGCGGCCAGCTTGTGGATGATCTCCCGCGCCGCGGGGTGCTTCAGGTCCAGCGCCAGATTGCGCTTGTTGGCATTCACGGCGCACCAGGTCGGGGCCATGTTCTTCTCCGCCCAGTCCGGCGCGCCCGGGGCGCGGCGCATGTTCTCCCCGTCCCGGCGTTCTACCTTGATCACGTCTGCGCCCAAGAGGGCCAGTTGGTAGGTCGCGAAGGGGCCCGCGAAGACCTGCGTGAAATCCAGAACCTTGATGCCTTCGAACGGCTTCATCCCGCCGCCTCTTCGGTATCTGCGGCGCGCCTGGCATGGGCGATTTCTTTCTGGCGCAGGAACTCGACCCGTCGGCGGTCCAATTCTTCAGGAGCGATGCGGTCGACATTGGAATAATCCAGCTTCCAGTCGGCATCCTCTGACCACCTTATCGGCGACTGCCACGTCGTGCGCGGGCCGGGAGCCGCCTGCAAAAGGCTCAGGGCCATGTCCAGCGTCGCGGCCTGAGACGCCTCGTCATCGGGCCGTCCGGCCGGATTGCCCAGCGGAAAATCGCTGAACAGGAAGCGCGGGACGCCGCAGGTCTCGACGATGTCCTTCGCACAGCCCATGACGACGGTCGCGATACCGTTCGCCTCCAGATGGCGCGCGATCAGCGAACAGGTCTGGTGACAGATCGGACAGTTCGCGGCGATCACCGCGGCATCCGCCCCGGCGGCGCGCAGGCGATCCAGCATCTCAGGTGCATCCTGCTCAAGCGTGACCCTGTGACTGCGATTGGTCGGCGCGCCGAAGACCTGCGGGATCAGGGCGCCGATCCGTCCGTCTTCTTCCGCCCATTTGAGCTGGCCCAGCGGCAGCCATGACCGCATGTCCTTCTGGCTGGTATGTTTGCGATCAATGCCCACGTGGCTGATCCTCAGATCCGGCTCCGGGTTAGTGGGAACCGTGTAGATCCGGTAGAACTTGGCTGCCGAGTTGTAGGCCGACCAGGGCCCCTGATCTCCCTTCGCGGGATCGTATGGCGCTGCGGTGGTGATCAGCGCGACCCGGCTTGTCTCCAGCGATTTTGACAGGGGCTGGAACGGCACATCGGCAAACTGCGCATAGCGGTAGGGCCGGTCATACCCCAGTGCCCGATAGTAGCTGTGCGTCCGGTCGATGTAGGGAACGGGCCGGTCATGCTCTGGCGCAAAGCCCATCGCAGCGTCCAGATCGGCAGGCATGGTATCGTTCTTCAGGGTCATCGGGGGCCTCCTGCGGTTGCCGGTAAGGAAGCCGGGATGGTGCCGATAATCAATACGCCCTGTTGATACCGCGCTTCAGGACCTTCGTTGCCCCTCCACATAATACGCTGGGCACGGGCACTGGAATAACCGGGCACCGAAATGACAGTGTCAGCCCAACGACTGACAAATAGCGAAGTGTTCCTCTACGCGTCAGGTTCCTGGACGCGCGCATTGCTAGCGAATTTGCCGCGCCTCCCCCTTGCCCCCCTTCTCATACAGGCGTAGACACCCACCGCCCCAAGGGAACGGGGCCACCCAACAATCTTGCCAATCTAGGAGAACGATCATGGCATTCCTGGCAGACAGTCTTGCGCGCGTGAAGCCCTCGCCCACCA
>JBCCMP010000238.1:0-7967 GCA_039026295.1 Pseudomonadota bacterium
GGCTGATGCGGCGATGACGGCAAGAGCATTGACGCAATGTCGATAAGTGGCAGCGGCCATTGATCTGGTCTTTCCTGATAGGTGTGGCTTGTCGGGCAGGTCAGCCTGAAGGATCAGAGGAATTCGGTCCTGGCCATTTCGCGGAAGATGAGCGCGGGCGCCAATCGGCTCATCAAACGCAACTGTTTGGACTGGCCGATGACACTCTCGGATTGGCTCCGCCGCATTCCCTCGAGGATCTGCGAGACCAAGTCCTGGGGCTGCATGACCTTGAGGTTCTTTGACTTCATCACTCTGCCCATGTCGGTATCGACGACTGGAGGCAGCGCTTCGTAGACTGCAATTCCTTTTGGCGCGAGCTGATACCGAAGCGCCATCGCGGCATGGTGCTGCAGCGCTTTGGTCCCCGAGTAGACCGGTGTACCTGCGACAGGGACATAGGCGACGCCTGATCCGATGAATAGAATCGCAGGTGCCCTGCTGCCCGACAGCAATGGTAGCGCGCGCCTGGCAAGCGTGAGCGGCGCGATCGCGTTGATGCCGATCTCGGTTTCGATCCGGTCGACAGCGTCTTCTTCTGCGGCGAAGTCATAGGCCCCGAAGATGCCGGCGTTGTTGACCAGCAGATCCAGGTGGCCCTGTGCCGATGAGATCTCGTCCAGGATGCGCTCTTGATCCCCGGCCAATGTCACGTCAGCGGCGATGGGATGGAGCCCATGCGCTTCAGCCGCCGTTTTCAACGTCTCGCAGCGCCGGCCACAGATGTAGACGGTGCTTCCCAAAGCCTTCAGCTGACGTGACAGCTCGAGACCGATGCCCGATCCGCCACCTGTCACCAGACTGATAGAATTGATAAAGTCCATTGTCTTGCCGCCGTGCACGCCTCTGTGTTGTTCCAAAGGGTGTCACTGTCAGGCGCCGAAGCCAGATGCAGATCGCGTCAATGATGTGCAGATCGCCTCAGTCTGGTTGAGTTGTCCGGCGTTCACGGGCAGGTTTTTGGGGCAAAAGCGCTTCGGAGACGCTATGAACGGTCAAGACCCAAGAAACGCCTATACATCGGCCGTCCTCTCAGGACCGGTGTGTGCGATTTTGGGCGTGAGCTGGGAGAGCGTCCTTGCAGAAGCTGGGCTGCGTTACAGCAACGATCGGCACGGCGGATTGATGATATCTGGCGAAGACTATGTGCTTGTTCTGAACGCGATCTTCGCCCTTGCGGAAGAGCCGCACATCGCCAAGCTTTTGGGTACGCGCATGGCGCAGGGCCCTGCCATTCCGGTGCTCTTTGCCATCTCTACGGCAGGGGATTTCGAAACCGGTCTTGCGCGGATGGCGAGGTACAAGCACCTCTTCGGGCCGATGCGGTTTTCGATCAAGTCCACCAAAACCATCTACACCTTGCAAGTCATCCCGGACGGCACCGTCACAGAGCTGCCCGTTTGTTTCTCAAGCACGCAGACTGTCTTTCTGCACGCCAAAGCCAGGACCCTTACCACTCGCAGCTTTAGCCCTCTCAACGTAAGCCTGCCGTTGCCCGCGGATGAACGTGACGCATTGAGCGACCTGTTTGGTGTGGAGCCTTCCTTTGGGCCGCCGAAACTTCGCTACAGCGCAGCTGATATGAGGATCCCTTTCATTTCGCAGAACGACGTGCTGTGGGCGGCAACAGAAGATGACCTTCAAACACAGAGCCTGATTGTCTCCGGTGACAGTCCGATGACCCACAGGGTGCGGGCCGCGGTATTGGAGGCGTTTGCGACGGCTGAGCCGACCATAATCCACGCGGCCACACGCCTTAACACCAGCAAGAGCACGTTGCAGCGTCGTTTGCGGGACGAAGGCACGACGTTTCAAGATCTGCTTGATGCGACGCGTCGCGAACTGGCGTTGCGATACTTGCGATCGAGTGCGCTGAGCAACCAGCAGATTGGGCATCTCCTCGGTTATCGCGACACCAGCGCCTTTCAACGCGCCTTTCGAAAATGGACCGGCACGACGCCGCAAGAGTTACGGCGGGCTGTTTGCGAGCCTCCGCCAAGACACGTGTCCCAGACCTAGGAAAATTTGCTTGTCCGCTCCGCGGAAGAGACGCCGACCCATCGTGATCGGCGACAGAAAACGCCTGTATGAACCTGTCGGAAAGGATCGAGGCGGATGAGCACTCAAATGAAGTGGACCGTAACGCTCCTGATGACTGCCACAGTCTTCCGGGCGCAGACGCTCGTGTTCCTGCCGTCAGTCGAAGCCTTCGGAGGCCAGGCTGCCAATGCCTGGTTTGGCCCCTGGCTTAGCGATGCGGTCATCGGAGTGCTGGTGCCAGTTATGGTTTATGTTCTCTGGAAACGTCGTACCCCTCGCGCATGGGGCTTTTTGGTGGTCTACAACAGCCTAGGCGCGTTTGATTATTCCCACGGGCTGCTAACTCAGCACTTTTACCCGATGCCAGCAGAGATGGCATCTCCAACGACGGTCTATCTGGGTATCGGTGTGTTCATCGTCCTGCAGCTTATCGCGATCTGGCTGCTGTTCCACCGAAGCATCATAGCGCATTTTTATGGTGCTAAGCCCTGATGTAACTCCTGGCACTTGTGTACCAGATCAATGACTGCAACTGGCGCAAGGCGGACATAGACCCGACGTCGGCTTTCGGAGCCGGTCCAGAATCAATATTGTTGGGCCGGACGGCAGCTTCGTCCCGCGTCTTGCCTCTTGAACGACCTTAGGTGAATGTCCGCAAACCCCAAGCGGGATCGCAGCTTTGTTGTCCATACATAATGCGGATGTGATGACAGGTCGGTCGAAATTGATCCAAATCAGCCCAAGAACACAAGGAATGGAAGTCCCTCGCTCGCCACACCTATGAATTTCCGATATAATTCAAATAGTTATACAGGTGTCTAGTAGGCCCGGAGGGACTTGAACCCCCAACCAAACCGTTATGAGCGGTCTGCTCTGACCAATTGAGCTACGGGCCCGGCGCGGTCGCCTTACGATGGCAAAGCCCGGCGGTCAATGGCGGCATACGGTGGATCCAACCTGTGGCAGGCAGCCCCTTGGCGTTGCTGGGTGCTTGCGATATGCCCCGCACAGAGGAGCCTGCCCATGACCGACCGTCCCAACCGACTGACCTATGCCGATGCCGGGGTCGACATCGATGCCGGGAACGCGTTGGTCGACCGGATCAAACCGGCCGCCGCGTCGACCACGCGGCCAGGCGTGATGGACGGGCTGGGCGGGTTCGGGGCGATGTTCGATCTGAAGGCCGCCGGATACACCGACCCCGTTCTGGTGGCGGCCACAGACGGTGTGGGCACCAAGCTTCGCATCGCCATCGACACCGGGCGGCTGGACACGGTTGGCATTGATCTGGTGGCCATGTGCGTCAATGATCTGATCTGCCAGGGGGCCGAACCGCTGTTCTTTCTGGACTATTTCGCCACCGGCAAGCTCAGCGTTGATCAAGGTGCTCAGGTGGTCGAGGGGATCGCCGAAGGCTGCCGCCGGGCCGCTTGCGCGCTGATCGGTGGAGAGACCGCAGAAATGCCGGGCATGTATGCTGATGGCGATTTCGATCTCGCCGGGTTCGCCGTCGGGGCGATGGAGCGGGGGGCCGCTCTGCCGGGGCAGATTAAGCCGGGCGATGTGCTGCTCGGGCTCGCATCGGACGGTGTGCATTCCAACGGGTATTCGCTTGTGCGCAAGATTGTCGAGCAATCGGGGCTGGGCTGGGACGCACCCTCGCCTTTTGGCGGCGGCGCACTTGGGGAAGCGCTTCTGAGGCCGACCCGGATTTATGTGCGCCCGCTGCTGGAGGCGCTGCGCGGCGGGGGAGTCCGGGGCTTTGCGCACATCACGGGGGGCGGCCTGACCGAAAACCTGCCACGGATCCTGCCGGATGGCATGGCGGCGGAGATCAATCTGGGTTGGGATCTGCCGCCCGTCTTTCGCTGGCTGGTCGCAGGGTCCGGCCTCGATCAGGCCGAGGCGCTGCGCACCTTCAACTGCGGGATCGGCATGATCGTCGTGGCGGCAGGCGATTTTTATTCGGATGTCCAGCGGCAACTCGAACATGCGGGCGAGACAGTCCACCACCTGGGCGTCATTGGCCTGGGTGAAACCGGGGTCACCTTCAGTGGAAGCCTATCGTGACAGCCAGGCGTCGGGTCGGGATCCTGATCTCCGGCGGCGGGTCGAACATGGCTGCCTTGATCTCGGCGATGAAACAGCCGGACTTTCCAGCCGAGCCTGCGCTGGTCATCTCCAACAACGCCGACGCGGGAGGGTTGGCCAGAGCCGCCGCGGCCGGGGTGCCGACCAAGGTCTTGGATCATCGCCCGTTCAATGGCGATCGCGCCGCCTATGATGCCACGATTGACGCGGCATGGCAGGATGCGGACGTCGACCTGATCGCCCAGGCGGGTTTCATGCGGATCCATGACAGCGCCTATGTCGAGAAGTGGATCGGACGCATGCTGAACATCCACCCCTCGATCCTGCCCGCCTTCAAGGGCCTGAAAACCCATGCCCGGGCGCTGGAGGCTGGTTGCGCCGTCCACGGATGCACGGTGCACGAGGTGGTGCCGGAACTGGATTCAGGCCGCATTCTGGGGCAGTCGGTGGTCCCGGTTCTGGCCGGGGACACGCCAGAGGCGCTGGCAGCGCGGGTTCTGGTGCAGGAACATCGCCTTTACCCCGCCGTGCTGCGGGCCTTTGCCGAGAATCCCGCAGCAGCGCGGGCTAACCCGATTTCGATCTTTCTGGGGGAGTGATGCGGCGAGCTCTGCCATGGGGATTGTTTGGCCTGACGTTTATGGCTTTGCTGTTTCTCGCATGGGAACAGCTGTCGGCCCGGTTCGAGATCGCGGACAGGACCGGCGTTATTCGGTTTCTGTCTGCCTCTACGGCATTTCACTATGATCTTGCCCAGCGCGCCTGCCTGGACAAGGCCGAGCTTGTCGCCGCAGCTGCGGATCGCGGGTGGGACGTCCAAAACCCCGCCCAAGCACCCTATCTGCCGCTAGGGGCGACGGCACCGGCGGGAGGGGCTGTCCGGGTGTTTGTAGACCCGCCTTTGCCGCTCTCGAAAGACCCGGGTCAGGTCTATTGGTTTGATGCAGAAGGCTGCCTGGCCAATGTCGACTGAGCCCGTCTCTGCCATCCGCAATCTCGGCCCGAGGTCGGAGGAATGGTTCGGGAAGATCGGGATCACCTCGGCCGGTCAACTGCGGGAAATCGGGGCGGACGAGGCTTATCGCCGCCTTCTTGCCACCGGTCAGCGTCCGCACTTCATCGGATTCTATGTTCTTGTCCACGGCCTGCAGGACCGGCCATGGAACGCCTTTGAACCCGGAGAGAAAGAGGCGCTTCGCGCCCGGTTCGATGCGCTGGTGGCAGAAAGCCAAAGCACCGGCATCGGCCCGATGGAGGCAGAGCTGAACCGTCTGGGCGTGGTGGTCCGGCAGAAGTGAACAGCTCCCGTAGAGGCTGTGTGCCGGCGCGTTAACACCTCGATGTCGACTTGCCGGGGCACCCTTTGCCATACGCAAGCCATACGCTTGCCATACAGGTTTCAGCCCCTGAAAATCCCAGCGGCAAGGTGGTTAATGCACGAAATGTGAATGGCCTGTTTCACGCCGGTTCCGGTGCTTCTTCCACAGCCCGGAAAGCCGTGCCGTCCCAGGCCGCCTGCCATTTACCCAGCCGGCCGCGCTTGTTCTTGACGATCTCCCAGTGCTGGCGGGCGCAGCCGCCTGGCATGGGCATGCAGGACCACCGCGTCTCCGCCGCGTTGGTCTTCAGCCGCCCCTCGGGGATCAGGCAAAGCCCACGCCCACCACCGGTTCCGGCCGCCAGTTGCAGTCGGCGGCTTTCGGTCAGATCAGGTGCCTCCTGCAGGTCGACAACGACCAGTGGCGCAGCGCCGGAACGCAGCGCTTCCTCTGTCAATTGCAGCATTTCCAACTGCCCGGTCGGGCGTACATAGATCAGCCGCGCGGGATCAAAATATTCCGCGATACCATTGGGATAGAGCGTCTGTCCCTGCCGCCGATCCTGCAGCCACAGAACGGCCCCCGCCAGTTGCCCGGCCAGCGCCAGGGCAAAGGTCATGCGGCCCGGCCCCGTCGCCTCATGCACACGGCCATCGGCGAGCATCTCCAGCCCCGGAAGGCTGTGCGAAGCGGTCTGATGGGCAGATTGGTGGCCGCGAAAGTTCAGATCATCTGGCATGGCAAGCTCTAAATGTTCTTTATTTGTTCTACATTCACATGCCGGACCGATTCTGTCGAGTCCCACCCAGTGCCGCAGGCCTGCCCTGCAGCTTTACCTTTGAAATTTATAGGAAATTAGCCTTTCGCAGCGCTTTCTACGCCTGTCACCGCAGATCCAGCGGTCCCTCGTGACCGCTTCGCAGCGCCTTGATCACCTTCGGGGCAACATCCTCAGCCCGGGCCAATGCCGCCCGGTCTTCTCCCGGGTGAAAGATCGCCCGTAGACCCGTCGCCATCGGGGGCGGCGTCGCCGTCAGAACACGGATGGATGTGGTCGACGCGCTCTCCCGTCCCCACGCCTCCGCAAGCCCCAGTTGCGCCAGCTTGCTCACCGCATAGGGCGCGGTGTGGGGCGCAGTCACAGCAGGATCGGCAAAGAACACGGCCCGCGCAAACTCGCTTGCCCGCAGTGGTGGATCCAGCGCTGCGATCAGCGCTTGAGACATGACCACATTGGTGGTCCAGCAGCGTTCCATCTCCTTCGGGTCCAGAACCGCCACAGGTGCGAGTGAGGCCCCCTGAATCGCGGTGTGCACCCAGATATCCAGCCGACCCCACCGATCGGAAATGGCCTGACCCAGCTTCTCCGCCTCACCGCGTTTGCTGAGGTTTGCGGGCACCAGAACGACACCGCGTCCCTCGGCGCGCAAGGTGTCGTCCAGTTCTTCAAGACCGCCCGCGGTCCGCGCTGCAGCGACGACCTCTGCTCCTGCGCGGCTCAGGGCCAAGGTGATGGCCCGGCCCAACCCGCGAGAGGCCCCGGTCACCAGCGCGATGGAATTAGATAGATCCATAGGCGGCGCTTATCAGGACTACGCTGCGCAAACCAAGGGGCAGCATGTCGCTGGGCTCAGCCCGTTACGCCTCGACACTCTGCACAACGTCCGCGGTCAATGCCGGGTCGTTCAGTGCGATCGGGTAGTCACCCGAGAAACAGGCGTCGCAAAACGCCGGGCGCGATTTGTTGCGACCCGCCGGATGCCCACAGGCCCGGTAGAGACCATCAAGCGAGATGAAACGCAGAGAGTCGACGCCCAAATGGTCGCGCATCGCTTCTTCGTCGTCCAGCCGGGCAGCCAAAAGCTTGTGCCTGTCGGGTGTGTCCACGCCGTAAAAACACGACCACTTGGTCGGCGGAGAGGCGATGCGAAAATGCACCTCCTTGGCCCCGGCCGCCAGGACCATCTCCTTGACCTTCTGGGTGGTCGTGCCGCGCACAACGGAGTCGTCCACCAGAATGACCCGCTTCCCCTCTACAAGTGCCCGGTTGACGTTCAGCTTCAGCCGCACACCCATGTCTCGGATGTGCTGTGAGGGTTCGATGAACGTCCGACCCACATACGCGTTGCGGATAATTCCCATGGCGTAGGGAATGCCAGATTCCTGCGCATAACCGATTGCAGCGGGGGTCCCGCTGTCCGGAACCGGGCAGACCAGATCTGCCTCCACCGGCGACTCGCGGGCCAGTTCCACGCCAATCTTTCGCCGGACCTCGTAGACCGAAAGGCCGCCGATCACGCTGTCGGGGCGCGAAAAATAGATGTACTCGAAGATGCAAAACCTGCTCTCGGCCTCGTCAAAAGGGCGCGAGCTTTCAATGCCATCCTTGGTGATGATGACCATCTCACCCGGCTCGATCTCCCGCACCAGACGGGCACCGATAATGTCCAGCGCGCAGGTCTCGGACGCCAGGATCCA
>JBCCMP010000239.1:0-7962 GCA_039026295.1 Pseudomonadota bacterium
CGTCATAGTCGAGCGGCTTTCTTCGAGCACAAAGCTGTTCATGTGCTTGACAGGCACGATAGTGCGTGTCGGATCCACGCGCAACTATCGGTACCAACTGCTCACAAAACTGCTACCAGAAGGCGACGTGGCGCCCGCACCTGGAGACGAAAACTAGATGGGCCGACTGGTTCTTCAGGCCATTGAGAATCCCTTGTAGCCATCCGCTGCGACCGCTTCGGCATGGTCCACATATGTCGCGAAGCCACCGATGAAGGGCATGAAGACCTTGGGCTTCCCGGCAATGTTTTCGCCCGTGTACCAGGACGAGCAGCTCGAGCGCAGGTGAACGCCTGCGACATCGAGGTTGTAGGCCGTCCAGTCGGTTTCGGCCTTTGCCGTCGCCTCGATGGTCTTCGCGGATCCGCGCGTCTCGGTGATCGCGCGGGCAATCCATTCGCAATGGTGCTCGATCGAGGGGATCATGTTGGTGAAGACCGACGGCGAGCCCGGCCCGGTAACCGTGAACATGTTGGGGAAGCCTGCGACGGTCAGTCCCAGATATGTTTTGGGGCCGTCTTTCCAGTGATCGCGCAATGACACGCCGCCGCGTCCCGTAATGTCCACGCGCAGCAGCGCACCGGTCATCGCGTCGAATCCGATGGCAAAGACGATCGCGTCAACCTCGTAGGCCGTACCGCCGGTGTGGATCGAGGTCTCATCGATCCTGTCGATGGGGTCTTGCGAGATATCGACCAGCTTCACATGCGGCTTGTTGAAGGTGGCATAATAGTTCGTGTCCACGCACAGCCGCTTGCAGCCTATGGTGTTGGACGGGCAGAGAAGTTCCGCTGTCTCGGGGTCCGCTACGATGTCCCTGATCCGGGCGCGGACGAATTCCTGGGCGGTGAGATTGGAATCCGGGTTGAAAAGAAGATCCGCATAGGAGGCCATGAAGCCGAGACCGCCCTCCGCCCAGCGGCGGGCGTATTCGGCCTCGCGTTCCTCGGGTGTGGCCCTGATCGCCTCGGTATCGGGCACGCCCTTGAAGTCTGCGGCGGCAAACGAGGCGCGCTGCCTGGCGCGCAGGCCGTCGTAGTCTGCCTTGATCGCATCGCGCACGGCGGGGTCCATGTCGGCATTGCGTGCGGGAACCGAGTAGTTGGGCGTGCGCTGGAAGACTGTGACGCTTTCGGCCTGTTCGGCGATAATCGGGATCGACTGTATCGCGGAGGAGCCGGTGCCGATCACGCCCACACGCAGGTCATCGAACCGAACGTCTTCGTGCGGCCAAAGGCCTGTGCGGTACTTCGGCCCTTGGAAGCTGTCTTCCCCGGGGAACCGTGTCGAGTTGGGGACGGACAGGCAACCGGTGGCCATGACGTAGAAGGGGGCGGTGATTGTGTCGCCTGCACGCGTGGTCAGGGTCCATTCAGCAGTGTCGTCAGACCAGTCTGCGGCCGTCACAAACGTATCGAAGCAGATGTTGCGGCGCAGGTCGTGTTTGTCGGCGACATGCTCCGCGTAGGCCAGGATCTCGGGTTGGGGGGAGTACCGCTCGGACCAGTTCCAGTCCTGTTGCAGGTCCTTGTCGAACTGCAGCGAGTACTGCATGGATTCGATATCGCAGCGCGCGCCCGGATAGCGGTTCCAGTACCAGGTTCCCCCGACGCCCGATCCCGCCTCGAGCACCACGACATCGAGCCCGCGTTCGCGGAGCAGCTTGATCAGGTACATTCCAGCGAAACCGGCCCCGACGACAACCACATCGGCCCGGGCCGGAACGCTTTCGAGCCCCGGATTGTACTGGGTCTGTCCGTCGGCCATTGCGCCCTCCGCTGCGATCTCTGGCTCGGGTTGATTTGCCATGGCCTTTGCTGGAACGCCAGAGCCGCCCGAAGGCTATCGCCTTGGTGATGTTCGGCCGGCCGCATACCTAATTGGTTTGTTGCCGCTAGCGCCCTCAATCCAGAAGCGAATTTTACTCACCAATTCTGGTGAAAGTGCTTTCCTTACAGGGATTGTAACTTGAACCGACCGGTCCCCGCGGTAGCCCTTTGGGCAGGGAGCTATTTCAAAGGGGGCGTTATGCGATTTGCATCATTTGTTTCTTCGGTTGCGGGGGTGGCCTGCATGGCGGTTCCGGTGATCGCCGATGCGGCGTCGTGCAACGGGCGGTTTTCGAATTCGACATTCTTCCCGACCGGCGCGGGCAACATATACCGGGTGGGCGGATCGCATGATCCGACCGAGACGGTGACCTTCACGATTGCCTCTGGGGTTATGAGCACGCTGAGCATCCAACTGGAAGGCGGGGCGATGCTCTGCTCCACCCCTGCGGCCTGCGATGGGTATGTTTTCACCGCGACGGCGGCGCAGGACTATTTCTTTTCGATTTCCGGCAAGGCGGGTGGCGGTGCAAATGCGGTTGTAAACGCAAACTGCCAGGCGGCATCGACCGGGCCCGATACCGATGGTGGCAGCGGTCAACCGCCCGCGCAGGGTGGAAGCGCAGCGCCGCTGCAAAGCGGGCAGTCGGCATTGCAGCAAAGCGCCGCGGTCAAAGGTTTGCAGAACGCGATCAATGGCGGACGTCTGCCCACAAGCACCATTGGGGGCGCCAGCGGTAGTGCCGGCGGGTTGCCGGTGACGGTTGCGCCTACGGGTGGTCTTGGCGGGAGCAATGGCCTGGACCTGGGGTTCTCCTCAAGCGGGCTGCCGACCAATGCGAACACGCCCGGGGCTTCATCGGCCTTGTCGGTGTGGACGCAGATGCGCTTCACGCAGCTCACCAGCGACGATACGGGCATCGAAGGACCGGTTCTGGATGTGCGGGTCGGCCTGGAGTATGAAGCTGCGTCGGGCGTCACTGTCGGGGGCCATGGATCATTCATGGCGGCCGATGTCTCCTCTGTTCCGCTGTCAACCAACATCGAAGAGACCCGGTTCGGAGGTGGAATGCATGTCCGACTGGACCTTTTAGACAACATCAGTGCAACGGCGGACGTGATGTACGAGGCGGGAACGGCTGATATCACCTCGTTCGGTGCATCCGGATCGGCAGGCGTCTCGCGTCTGGCGGCATCCGCGTCTTTGCAGGGCAGTTTCGTCGTAAACAGCTTCGTGCTGTCGCCGCGGGGCTCGGTCGGTGTGATCTGGCATGAACGCGACAGTTACACCAACAGCGCAGGCACCGTGGTGGGGGTTGACCGGGACACTGAAATGACCGGGCTGATCGGGCTGCGTGCCGGATATCCGGTGGCGATGGAGGAGGGCATCTTCGAAACTGTCACGCCGTTTATCGATGCGTCACTGTTCTACTTCTCTGAAGGCGACACGGATCTCTTCACGGTTACCGGTACGACGATCAATGACAGTACAATCGGCGGCGGGCTTGAAGCCGGCCTGGAGTTCGAGATCGCAGGCGGCGGTGCGATGGGTTTCTCAGCGGGTCTGACGGGGATCGGACGCGATACGATGGGTCTGACGGCAGCAGCTCATCTGCAATTGCCGCTGAACTGATCGACGAAGACTGCTGAACAACCGGTGCAGGGAAAGTCATCCTGCACCGGGTTGCGATCAGGAACCCGCAGGGAGACTTGCTAAAATCATGTAAAAATTGCAAGATTCTGATGGGGGTCGCGCTTCGTGCGCGATCGGAGCGTGTGGGTTCAAGCGATTTCAGAAGAAGCCATGTGTCTGCATCGAAGCGCCGCTTCGAGGTGGGTGCCTAGCGGTTTATGCTAGATGAATTGGGGAACGGAAATGAACTTCAAGAGTCTTGGAGCGGTCTCGGCAATTGCGCTTTTGGCCACAACTACAGCGGTAGTCGGGCAGCAGGGATATAACGGCGACGGGCCGATGGACGTGGATCTGCCCCCGCCACCCCCACCGCCGCAGGAGATTGCGTGCTCTGCGCCGCCGCCGCCGCCGCCACAGCAAATGGAGATGGAGATTCATTTCGAGGATACTGCGACGGCGGTGTCTACAGGCGGGTCGATAAGCGCGGTCTTTTATGACGGTTACCTCAACGACGACGTCGTAGAGATGTTGCCGTCACCGCAGCCGGTTTCGATTCCAGCACCATGCCCGGCACAGAACCAGGCCAGCACATTGAACGGCATCATCAACAACCTGGGTTCGGGTCGGCTGCCGCTGTCGACGGCCCTGCCGGACGGCACGCAGGCCGGGGGCGGCCTTCTCGCCGTTGCTCCGGCGAACGGGAACGTCGATCTTGGCAGCACGGACATCTCTTTCAACACGGCCAATCTGAATGCGCATGAACACGGCGGTGCCAGTGCGCTGTCGGTCTGGTCACAGCTGAGGTTCACGCAGCTGACCTCGGATCGGACAGGGATCGAAGGACCTGTCTTCGATGGTCGGATCGGGCTTGAGTACGAGGTCGACAAGGGCGTCTATGTCGGTGGGCACGCCTCGTTCCTCTATGCCGACGTGGAGTCGACGACCTTGTCCACGAGTGTCGAGGAAGCGCGGTTCGGCGGGGGCCTGCACGTGCGCCTGGATCTGGACGAGAATTTGAGTGCAACCGTCAACGCCATGGCCGAAGCGGGAAATGCAGATATCGTTTCATTCGGTGGCTCTGGCTCGGCCAATGTGGCGCGTCTTGCCCTGATAGGCTCGCTGAATGGCGTCTATGACATCGAGGGATTCATCGTCGCCCCGCGCGTGGCGGCGGGGGTCGTCTATCATCGGCGCAGCGGATACACGAACAGCTTCGGCACCACCATCGCATCGGACAACCGCGGCGAGTTCTACGGGAATGTCGGCACGCAAGTCGGGTACGCTTTCGCGACGGGAGATGTCACAGTGCCAACGGTGACGCCCTATCTGGATCTGGGTCTGACCTACAAGAGCGACGACGACGCTGACATGTTCACGACCACCGGCAGCGTGATCAATGACAAGGCGCTGAGCGGATCCATTCAGCTTGGCGTTAATGCATCGATTGCGGGCGATGGTTTCGTGGCGCTGCAGGGCGGTGTCCTGGGGCTGGGCCGTGACACTTACGGCTGGACGGGGACCGCCAGCGTCAACATCCCGCTGAACTGACAACGGCGCGCCGAATTGAAGGGTCGGCGCCCCGGCGTCTGCCCTTTGTCCTTGGCCCCATTCCGACTTGTATTCCAGACGGCCCGGCGCTATACGCCGCGTTCCCCGGAGACGAGGATCGCGTCGCCTCTCGTATGCGGATGCCGGGGCCTTGATGTCCGCATTTTGAAGCGCGCTTGAAAATCGAGGTGAACATGGCTCTTTACGAGCATGTCTTTATTGCGCGGCAGGACTTGTCCAACGCGCAGGCCGAAGGGCTGATGGAGCACTTTGGCCAGGTTCTATCGGATAATGGCGGATCGGTCGTCGGCTCGGAATACTGGGGCCTGCGGACGATGTCCTACAAGATCAACAAAAATCGCAAGGGCCACTACGGCTATATGAAGTCCGATAGCCCGGCGGGGGCCGTTCAGGAGATGGAGCGCCTGATGCGGCTGCACGACGATGTCATGCGCGTGATGACCGTGAAGGTCGATGCGCACGAGGAAGGACCAAGTGCGATTGTGCTGGCCAAGAACAGCCGCGATGACCGGCGCGGTGGGCGCGGTGATCGCGACCGCGGCGACCGTGACCGCGGCCCGCGCCGCGACCGCGATGACCGCCCGCCGCGCCGCGATGACGGACCCCGTGAAGACCGACCGCGCCGGGAGGAGAGCTGATCATGGCACGCAAACCGTTTTTCCGCCGCCGCAAGTCCTGCCCGTTCTCGGGCGCCAATGCGCCGACGATTGACTACAAGGACGTCAAGCTGTTGCAGCGTTTCATTTCGGAGCGCGGCAAGATCGTGCCGTCGCGCATCACCGCTGTCTCGGCGAAGAAGCAACGCGAACTGAGCCGCGCCATCAAGCGCGCCCGGTTCCTGGCGCTGCTGCCGTACTCGGTCCAGTAACGGAGGCCGTCATGGACGTTGTACTTCTGGAAAGGGTCGAGAAGCTCGGCCAGATGGGCGATGTCGTCTCTGTGAAGGACGGCTATGCCCGCAACTACCTGCTGCCCCAATCGAAGGCCCTGCGCGCCACCAAGGCGAACATGGCGCATTTCGAAGCCCAGCGGGCGCAACTGGAAGCCAGGAACCTGGAACTGAAGAAGGAAGCCGAGGCGGTCGCCGAAAAGCTGGATGGCCAGCAGTTCGTGGTCATTCGCTCGGCTTCGGAAGCAGGCTCTCTCTATGGCTCGGTCACATCGCGTGATGCGGCGGACGCGGCCACCGAGGGCGGCTTTTCGGTCGACAAGCGTCAGGTGGTGCTGGAGCGCCCGGTCAAGGAACTGGGGCTTCACGCGATGAAGGTGGTGCTGCACCCGGAGGTGTCGGCCGAGATCACCATCAACGTGGCGCGGTCCGAGGAAGAAGCCGAACTTCAGGCCAGCGGCAAGTCCATCCAGGAACTCCGGGCCGAGGAAGAGGCCGAGGCCGAGTTCGACATCGCCGAACTGTTCGACGATGTGGGCTCCGCCGCCATGGACGATGATGACATGCCGGCCGAGGACGGCCCGGCCCCCGTCATCGAAGACGATGGCGGTGAAGATCCGCGGAACTGATTGTCCGGGGCTTGACCGCCGGACCAGTTGTTGAATGATCAAGCCCCTCCGGCGCCCTGCCGGAGGGGTTTTTCTTTGGAGCCGACATGTCCCGTCCCAACGCGTTGATCAACTTCTATTCCGACACGCAGACGCAGCCGATGCGTGCCATGCTGGAGACAGCGCTGACCGCGCCGGTCGGAGATGAGCAGCGGGGCGATGATCCAACGACCAATGCGCTGTGCGAACGCGTGGCAGATCTTTTGGGGCAGGAGGCAGCCGTCTTCCTGCCGTCCGGCACGATGTGCAACGAGATCGCACTTGCCGTGCATACGGCGCCCGGCGACGAGGTGATCTGCGAGAGGCTGAGCCATATCGTGACCGCGGAAGGGGGCGGGCCGGCGGCTATTTCCGGCCTGATGATCAACATGATCGACGGTGACCGGGGCCGGTTCACGGCGGAGCAGCTGGCGGCGCACGTCCGGTTTCCGTCCCGGTACGAGCCGCGCAGCAGGGTCGTGTCCGTCGAGAACACCGCCAACTACGGGGGCGGCGCGGTCTGGGATCTTGCGGCTTTGCAGGGCGTGATTTCGGCGGGCCGCGAGGCCGGTCTGGCGGTGCATATGGACGGGGCGCGGCTGATGAACGCCGCAGTTCAATCCGGGCACGCCGCGGCAGATTTTGCAGGCGGGTGCGACAGTGTCTGGATCGACTTCACCAAAGGTCTGGGCGCACCGGTCGGGGCGGTACTGGCGGGATCGCAGGCCTTTATCGACGAGGCATGGCGATACAAACAGCGCTTTGGTGGAGCGATGCGCCAATCAGGTGTGGTGGCGGCCATGTGCAATTACGCGCTGGATCACAATGTGGACCGTTTGGCGGAGGATCACGACCTGGCTACCGGGATTGCCGCAGAACTGGAGGGGATGTCGGGGATCGCCCACGTTATCGCGCCGGAGACCAACATTGTCATATTCGATCTTGCCGAGGATGCGATGGCGGCAAACGAGGTGATAGAGGCCATGGCCGAGCACAACATCCGCTTCGGTGCACTGGGCCCGAGGCGGATGCGGATCGTGACCCATCTGGATGTTGATGAGGCGGCGGCAAAAACCCTGTGCGGCGCGCTGCGTGGGTGTCTGGGATAGGGACGTTCAGGCCGGCTCGGTCATCGCAGCTTTTGCTGCGCAGTCGGCAATCAGCGCGGCGATCTGGCGGCAGTCGTCTTCGGTGAATGTCAGGGGTACACGCATGTCGAATAGACGGGACAGGATCCGATCGGTCTTTGGGGCCTGATGCCTGCCCGCATAGCGCCAGCTTTGATGGGCGGATGTGTAGCCATGGGGCTCCGGGGCGCCGAACCATTTGAGTTCGACACCGACCGCAGCGGTTGCC
>JBCCMP010000240.1:0-7951 GCA_039026295.1 Pseudomonadota bacterium
CCGGTCTTGCAACATCGGAACCCGTGGGTTTGCCGCCGGGCCGGATCGTGCTGATCGAACAAATAACGCCAGCGGACGGGCACGCGGTCGTCCTGCATCTGGACACGGGCCACGAGATCGAAGTGATGGAGTCGCTGTCCGCGATCCGTGATCTTCTGTCCAGAATGCCCTCAAGTGGCGTCATCCCGTTGCCAACGGCTGAGCCCACCCCGGGCATCAGGGCCTGATCAAACACTCGGACCACACAGTAAAATGCAGCGAAATGTCCGCGTGATCTTTACCTTACGCGCACAACGGTCCAGCATGGGACATTGGATCGGAGTTTCAGATGCCCAAATTTTGCGCCAACCTGTCGATGATGTTCACGGAACATCCCTTTCTCGACCGGTTCGGCGCAGCGGCTGAGGCGGGCTTCAAGGGCGTTGAATTCCTGTTTCCCTATGATCAGGATGCAAAAGCGATCCGCGCGGAACTGGACAAGCACAAGCTCTTTCCAGTGCTCTTCAACAGCCCGCCGGGCGATTGGGAGGCTGGCGAACGCGGCATGGCCGCTGTGCCTGGCCGCAACCCCGAATTTCGTGCCAGTTTTCAGCAGGCCACCACCTACGCAGCAATCATCCGGCCGGGTCGGCTGCATGTGATGGCAGGCAACGCCGCGGGTCGCGGTGCCCAGGCTGCCTTCATGGAAAACCTCGCCTGGGCGGCAGAGCAGGTGCCGAACCAGTTGCTGTGCATCGAACCGATCAACAGTCGCGATTTGCCGGCCTATTTTCTGAACAGGTCCGATCAGGCGATCGCGGTGATCGAAGCCATCGGCGCACCGAACATCGGCCTACAATACGATCTCTATCACGCGCAAATCTCTGAAGGCGATCTAACCCGCAGGTTGGAGAAACTGATCCCCTATATCTTCCACATCCAGTTGGCCGGTGTTCCCGACCGCCAGGAACCCGATCAGGGCGAGCTGAATATCTCTCACATTTTCAAGGTGCTGGAGGATCTGGGCTATCAGGGGTGGATCGGTTGCGAATACCGCCCGAAAGGCAAGACAGAAGATGGTCTTGGCTGGTTTAAGGCGCTGAATTGATTATCAATTTCGTGGCAGTCGATATCTCGCTCATCCGCGATTGAAAACGCAACGCAGACCAAAACTTCGAATGTGAAACATGTGCCAGTGAGAACAATTCGCGGTACCGATCACCTCGGGTAATCATCGGGCACGCCCATCGACCGAAGCGGAGTTTACTAGGGAAGACATGCAGGCAGCCAATCGAAGGCCTTAGCGTCGCCCCGCAAGCAACTGGGCATCAGGTCCTGGCTAAACGCGAAAACAGCCATCGCCGCACTCGCTGGGCGTTGCTGTCAGCGGACAACCAGATCCAGCGGCATGTTGCCAAGCGGTTCAGACCCGCTCTCTGTCACAATCGACGTCCGGCCCAACGTCATCGCTGTCCCAGAATCGCTGTCCATCAGAATCATGTGCAGGAAGAATACCATACCAGGTGCCAGAACTGTGGGCGCTTCCGAGTAGAACATCTGATCCTCCATCCAAGACGGAGAGAAGCGCGGCCCGAGCGAATAGCCGCAGGCATTCAAGCGATGATCACCCAATCCGGCGGCGTCGAGGGTTCTGGCATGGGCATCAAAAACCTGCCCCATGGTATTGCCCGGCACCAATGCGGTTTCACAGGCGGCCAGCGCATCGGCTGCGGCGTCGTGGTAGCGGCGGTGCAGGTCACGCGGCGAACCGACGACAATGGTCTTCATATTTGCCGAATGATAGTGTCGATATGCGCCCGCCCATTCCAGCGTCAACTGATCGTCAGGATCCATGACACGTCGGCCGGATCGATACCGGCACAGCAACGCATTTTCGCCCGACCCGATAATGAACTCGTTACCGGCATAATCGCCGCCGCCCCGGAAAATCGCGTCATGCATAGCCCCGAGGATGACGCCCTCATCCGCCCCACCACCCGCCGCGTTAGCAGCGGCATCCCAGGCCGCATCCGACAGCTCTGCTGCACGCCGAACATAGGCAAGCTCTGCCTCAGACTTGATCAGGCGCAGTTTGCCCATCAGGTCAGAGGCTTCGACCAATCCGGGCAGTTCTGCCGCCACCGCAGCACCGTTCCCATGCGTCAGACCCTGTGTTGCGGTCTCCCAACCGATGGTCTTGCCGCTCAGGCCTAGCTCGGCGATGAGAGCGGCAAGGTCCTTGGCAGGCGCTGCATCCGCCGAATCCCTCCAGACGCGGATATCATTGATGTTCGAGGTAATCTGCGCTTGCCGGAAATCTGCGGACCGGGTCAGCAGTACCGGTGACCCATCGATCGGGACGACAAGACACTGAAAGAAGCAGTAGCCGAAGGTGTCATACCCCGTCAGCCAGTACTGGCTTTCAGGTGCAAACAGCAGCAACGCATCCAGTCCGCGCGCAGCCATTTCACCGCGGGTGCGGGCAAGGCGATCGGCGAATTCAGCATCGGAAAAGTGCAGCATTGCGAAATCCTTGTCTCAAAGCTTTATGGCCGCGATCAGCCGTCCGTAGTCCTGCTCGCCCCGATGGCAAGCCCGGCGGTAAGAGAAAAAGCGTGCCTCATCGGAATAGGTGCAATGACCGGTCCACGCAGCCTCTTGCACGCCAGCCGTTCGAAGCCGTGACAGGCAATACCCGGGAAGATCAAACATCGCGCGGTCTCCCTCGCCGCCCGCGAAGAATCGCCCATTACCGACATCGCTCTCCACAAAACGATCGACGAATTCAGGGCCGACCTCGTAGGCGCTCTGAGAGATGACAGGGCCGATCGCTGCAACGATCCGCTCCGTCCGGGCGCCGAGACTCTCCATCGTGTCAAGCGTGGCTTCAAGCACGCCGCCCAGCGCGCCCTTCCAGCCGGCATGGGCGGCACCAACCACTCCCGCTACGCTGTCTGCGAACAGAACCGGTGTGCAGTCGGCAGTCAGGACGCCGATCGCAATGCCCGTCGCTGCCGTTACCATGGCATCCGCCTGGGGTCTGTCGCCGGTCCAGGGCCCGTTTATGATTTCCACGCGATCGCTGTGAATTTGGTGGAGCGAGACCAGATGCGCGGCGCCAAGGTGGGCCGCGACACTGGCGCGGTTTTCATCGACCGCAGCTGGATCATCGTTCGAGCCCTGACCGGTGTTGAGCCCCGCATAAATCCCATCCGAAACGCCGCCTTCTCGCGTGAAGAAACCGTGTGTCACGCCGTTCAGAAGATCCGATTTGATCGGCCTAAGCACGTGGCCCTTCCCCGAATCCGGGCGGCGGAGCTACACCTTCCGAAACCGCGGCCAGAACCTTGAAAAGCGTCCCCATTTCTTCGGGCGCGGTCAACACGTCGAATGCGTCAGAAATCGCGCCCGCGTTCTTCGGCTCTGATCGAACCAGCGACTCGGCACGGTGGCCGATGCCAAGATCAACAAGGAAAGGGCCCTGCCCGGTGACCCAAGAGCGTAGCGGCGCAAGGCGCGTTGCCAGCCCATCGAAGTCGACCAGAAACGTCAGATCTGTCCGACCAGGCTGATCGGTAATTTGGACTTGCCGGTTGGCCCTTAAAGCCTGCAGCGATGGACCAACGGGCCGGTCTGCTGCAGTGTAACCGTAATCAATGGCCAGGAAAGCGGCATTGCCATCGCGTAATCGTTCCGCGATCTGATCGGCCACCAAATCGCCCAAGGGGGACCACTCCTGCCAATCCAGCGCGTGAACTGTTGCGTTCGGCGCGGCTGCTGAGAATCCAGGCAGAAGCTCACCATCGGCATCCAGACCCATCAGATGCTCACGCGCGCCCTCAGGACCGAAGAAGAATTGGTGCACTGGCAGCGCGTCGAAAAACTCGTTGGCAACGATGATCTGCGGCCCTGTCGGAACCTCGGCCAGACTGCTGGCCCAGTTGGCACCGGGAACGCGGCGTGATTGTTCAGCCTTCAACAGCGGGGAGGTATCGACCAGCCAGACCTCCGGCACCGCACCGGCAGGCTGCAGAACGCGCAGCATGTCTGCCATCAGAGTGCCGCGGCCGGGGCCAAGCTCGATCAATCGGAAGTCCGGGCGGCCCATGCCGTGCCACACCGTTGCAACCCAGGCCCCGAGCATTTCACCGAACATCTGCGAAATTTCGGGCGCCGTGGTAAAATCCCCCTCGGGCCCGAAGGGGTCATGATGTTTGTAGAAACCGTGCTCCGGGTGGCCGAGACACAGCTCCATGTACCGGTGGATCGTCATCGGGCCGCTGGTGGCAATCTCTGCCTTCACGATCGCTTCCAGCGGCGTCGGTTCTTCGTTCATGTCTTTTTCCGGAAGCCGACGACGAGAAAGGCAAGGCCAATCAGGATCATCGGCAGGGACAGGATCTGGCCCATCGAAACGCCGTAAGTGTCGACGATATGGGCCAGTTGCGTATCCCATTGCCGAAAATACTCGACAAAGAAGCGCGCACCCCCATAGCCGATGAAAAACAGTCCGATCAGCGCGCCCGGGCGTTTCAGCCAGCCGCCCTTCAGCGCAAGGGCCCACATGATCAGGAACAACAACAACCCCTCCAAGGCTGCTTCATAAAGCTGTGAGGGATGGCGCGGTTCTGTCAGGTGCGCCCAGTCCCGCTGCCCCGTCACCGGGTTTGGCAGCGGGAACTGCATCGCCCACCAGACATCCGTGACGCGGCCATAAAGCTCGCCGTTGATGAAGTTTGCAAGGCGACCAAGCATCAGACCGAACGGGGCGGCAAGGGCAACTGCATCACCAGCCGGCAACAAAGGGATGCCCTTCAATCGGGTGTAGATGATCGTTGCAACGATCACCCCGGCGAAGCCGCCATGGAACGACATGCCGCCCTGCCAGACCTGCAGAATTTCCGAGGGGTGCGCGGCAAAGCGGCTGAAATCGTAAAAGAGCACGTAGCCAAGCCGACCACCCAGGACAACTCCAACCACCATCCATGTCAGCAACTCTTCGGGCTGTTCGGGCTTCATCGGGGCCTTGTCCGACGGCCAAAGTGTCGGACGGCGCATGATCCACACCATCAAACGCCAACCCACGATAAGGCCGACGATGTAGCTGAGCGCATACCAGCGGAGCGAGAACTGAAAGCTGCCTAGCTCCAGCGTGAACAGCGCCGGATCGATGTCCGGGAAAGGAATAACAAAGGGCAGCATTCGGGCTCCTCAACTCTACCCCGGCGATGTGCGCGGTGGTCGGGGGCCAAGTCAACCCGGCAGTGCGGCGATAGCGGCCATGTCAGCGAAGGCAGCAGACCATTCAGCCTGAACATCCGGATCCGCATCAGCGCGATAAAGCGCACGGAAAGCTTCCGGGTCCATCAGACGCGAAAGTGCCCAGATCGCAGCACCCCGGACCAAGGGGGATGGATCAACAAGATGCGGAATCGTGTCTTCTATAAGAGTCAGAACACCTGAATTACCAATTGCAATCAGTATGTTGCGGATGAATCTGTCGCGTCCGATGCGCTTTATGGGAGAGCCGCGGAACCTCTCGCGAAACGCCGTATCGTCAAGGCGCGCAAGCTCGGCCAGGCGGGGCGGTTCCACCTCTTTCGGCGCATAGGCAAGATTTGCGGCACCGGCTTCGGCAAACTTATTCCAAGGGCAGGCGGCCAGGCAGTCGTCGCAGCCATAGATGCGGTTGCCGATCGCCGGCCGTAAACCCCGCGGGATCGGGCCTTTCAATTCGATCGTCAGATATGAAATGCAACGCCTTGCGTCCAATTGGCCGGGCGCAGGGAAGGCAGCCGTCGGGCAAATGTCCAGACAGGCGCGGCAGGACCCGCAATTCATGGTGTGAGCTGGGGCGGTCGAAAACTCCAGGGTGGTGAAGATCGCGCCCAGAAAGAACCACGAACCCAGCTTGCGTGACACAAGGTTGGTGTGCTTGCCCTGCCAGCCAAGCCCCGCCGCCTGTGCCAGCGGTTTCTCCATAACTGGGGCGGTGTCGACGAAGACTTTTACGTCGCCGCCTGCTTCGGCAATCAACCAACGGGCCAGCCGTTTGAGGCGTTTCTTGACCCCGTCATGATAGTCCTGGCCCCGTGAATAGACACTGATCCCGGCCCGGTCAGGTCTGGACAAAACCTCCAGTGGATCGCTTTCCGGCGCGTAACTGTCAGCCAGCATGATGACGGAACGCGCCTCAGGCCAAAGCGTCTCAGGATCGCCGCGCCAGTGCGCGCGGTCGGCCATCCATGACATCTCCCCATGCCGCCCCTTGGCAAGCCATTCGCGCAGCGCAGCGCCCGCCCCAGCTATTGCCCCGGGATGGGTAATACCGACATCGGCAAAGCCAAGCGCCCGCGCCTCGGCACGCAAAAGCTCGTTGAGAGAGACGTCTTTCATGCCGCCCTCTTATCCGCTTATCGTCGCGATTGGCAGACACTTAAGTGGCAATCACCGGGAATGCCGGAAGGTGTTGTCGATATTGCCAGACAGAAAAAGCGAGTAACGATGGGTTCTGTTTACGGATTAAGCCGCGAAAGCGGGGGGAGCCGATCGGAGGGCTACCACTGCTAGAAGTCCAGATCCGAGTAATGCGGCGGCGGCGGCGGAAATCCGGGCAAATGATCTGCGAGCAACCCGCGGAACCCTGGACGCGACTTCATGACCGCATACCACTCCCGCACCGCAGGATATGCGTCCCACGGAACGTCGCCAGTGTAGTCCAGGCACGAAATGTGCGCCGCCGCCGTAAGATCTGCGATGGTCATTTTGTTCCCGGCCAGCCAGTTGTGCCCCTCCAACAGGAAGGTCATGTAGTCCAGGTGAACTTTAATGTTCTTTGATCCAGCCTTAAGGCACTGACCATCCGGGTACCCGGTGCGTGCAAGTCTTTTGGTGACACGTTCGTAAAGCAGATTTTCCGTCACCTCACGCTGAAACTTGTCGTCGAACCACGCAACCAGCCTGCGCACTTCCGCCCGCGCCTGCGGACGGGTCGGCATCAAGGGTGGCTCCGGCACAAGATCTTCCAGATAGCCGATGATTGCCCGGCTTTCTGCAAGCACCACATTGCGGTCCGTGACCAGTACGGGGACCTTTCCGGCCGGGTTCATGCGCAGGAAATCAAGCCGTCTTTCCCACGGACGCTCCTCCACCAGGTCAACCTCAATCTTCTTTTCGGCCAGCACAAGGCGCACTTTGCGGCAGAACGGCGATAGAGGCAGGTGATAGAGGCGATACATCGAGACCGACGGGCTGAGGATGGATGCCCCCTCTCTGCCCAAAGCAAGCGGCGCTTGCAAGGTCTTCGCGACGGGTCTGCTTCGCCGGTGGTTGCTAACCCGACATGCAATCACAGGACCGGGACTGGACGGCGGACTCGCGCAGGGGTATGCGAACGATATGACCAAAACTTTTGTTCTGATGCACGGCGCATGGCATGGGGGATGGTGCTGGGCACAGGTGGCTGATGCACTTCGCGCGCGAGGCCACAGGGTAACAACACCGACCCAGACCGGATTGGGTGAGCGGCAGCATCTTCTCTCAGACCAGATCACCCTGCAGACTTTCATCGACGATCTGGTCAATCATATTCTGGCCGAGGATCTGACTGACGCGATCGTTGTCGGCCACAGTTTTGGCGGGAATGCGCTTTCCGGATCCGCCGAAGCAATTCCAGAGAGGTTGAAGGAACTGGTTTATCTCGATTGCACGGTCCTTGCCGCCGGTGAACGACCGGTCGATCTGATCCAGATCGACGATATCGAGGGACGGATCCAAAGGGCAAAGGAAGATGGCGACGGCATCGGGATGCCCCCGCCAGGGGTCGAGACATTTGGCGTGATGGATGCGGTCCAGGCAGCGTGGCTTCAGCCTCGGCTGACCCCTCACCCAATCAGCACGATGCTCAGTCCGTTGCCTATCACTGGCATTCCCGGGAACGGGTTGCCCGCGCGGTACATAGCCTGCACCGAAC
>JBCCMP010000241.1:0-7916 GCA_039026295.1 Pseudomonadota bacterium
CTCGGGATCGACGATGCAGTTGGTGCCGTCACCGTTCATGGGACCATCGGCCTTTGGGGCGTGATTGCCTGCGGTATCTTCGCCATGGGCTATCCGGCCCTGGGGGGAGATGCGGGCGTCCCGACCATCTCGATCGTGGGGCAGTTGGTCGGCGGGGCGGCGATGTTCCTTCTGGGCTTCGTGCCGGGATACATTGTCTCGCTGATCCTGCGTGTGCTTGGTCTGCTGCGCGTAGGCGAGGCGGCAGAGATCGCGGGTCTGGACCCGACAAAGGTGCCGGCCAAGGCCTATCCCGAGGGGATCAGTGCCTCGGCGACACCGGCCGAATGAGAACAGGAAAGGAGATCCATCATGGGGTGGCCATTTGATGAAGCGTCGTGGAACAGCGTCGAGGGCGCTTACTATTCGGCGATCGGGTCCGAGATGCTTTGGCTGGTGATTTCAGCGGCACTGTGCGTAATCGCGCTGGTTGTGGGACTGATGCACGAAAAATCAGCCTATCGCCGGGAAGAAGACCGATCTGGCAGATAGCCGACAAAAAATGTGATCGGAAAGGGCCGCCCAGAGCGGCCCTTTTTTTCGGACCGGCGAAGCCTGCGTTGCCGGAATCTGACGCTAGGATTTCCCTTGGCCTATGCTGCGCGCTGATCAGAAGCGAGTTTCGCAGTCTGTCAGACCGGTTAGCGTCTGTTCGATGATCTGCTGCGGATTGCCGCCGTTCTGCAGTTGATCAACCAGTTCCTTGCCAACGCCTTCGGTCAGATCTTTAAGCTGGTTCAGAAGCTGCGCCTGTGCCGCGGCCGGTGACAGAATTTCTGCCACTGCTGTTCCGGCGCGGTCCGGCATTCCGGCGATCTGGTCGCCGACAAGCCCCAGAAGCGCCGACTCGTCGACCGAGATCGTGGCGATTACCTGAAGATCGCCGTCGATGATCGCGGGGGCGATGTCCTCGAACGCCAGATCTAGGTCCATGCGCCGCTTTGCGAAGCTTTCGGCGAGATCCGGAGAGAGCGCGGCCTGTGCCTCGTCCAGGATCTTTTCACGGGTGTAGGTCATGCGCGGTATCCGCTCGCGGATGGCATCGACCATTTCCGACGGAAGATTTGCGACATTGAGCGCGACGATGTCTGCCCAGAGCCGGGTGCGGTCGTACCCGGTGCGCACGGTGACGGCGACGGGCCAGTCATCGGTTGCCGTGAGCAGGCCGTCGAGTTCCAGAACAAGCGCGCCGGAGATCCCGATGACCGGCCCTTCCACCGACAGCTTTGCGTTGGCAAGACGGTGCAGGTAGAGCTTCTGCGGGCCGCAGGCGACGATTTCCTGACGGCCGCCGTCCAGAAAGTCCTTCATGCGCTGAACGGTTTCCGGGACGGCAACATCGGTCGTGAAGAAGACGCGCCCTGCCTGGCGCTGCAGATTGCTGTCGTGGTCAACGCTGGCATTGACTGCGCGCGTCTGATTCCAGTTCGCGAAAGTGATTGGCGTGAGCGCCTGGTAGACGGGAAGTTTCACGCCCGCATAGAAGGCCCCGATGACCCCGACAATCACGATGACGAGTACTGTAATCAGGCCCAGGATCGTGCGTCGGATCAACCGGCCCATGTCACACCTGTCTGCATGTTCGTCCCCCGGGGCTTGCAATCTGCGAATTTGGTAGCACACATGAATGCTAAGACAACGACGTTTAAGCGTCTTTGGGGGGCGACCGTGAGCCAACTGATCCTGCAACTTGTTCTGGGCGGTGTTCTGATCGGGATTACCATTGCCATTCAGGCGGCGACGACCGGGATTGCGATGTCGGTCCGCCACATCATGGTGCGGCATGTCGCGCGGGAAAGTCTGACCCGGTTCACTGTGTTGATCAGTGTCATCGCGATTTGGCTGACACTGGGGCAGGGTGTCGGCATCTGGATCTGGGCGCTTTCCCTGCTTTGGCTTGACGCGTTCGAAGCGTTGGAGCCGTCGCTTTACTTTGCGCTTGCTGCGTATACGACGCTTGGGTTCGGAGATGTTTTACCAGCCGAAGACTGGCGCATCCTGGGCACGCTGATCGGGGCTAACGGGATGATTGGGTTTGGTCTGGCGGCCGCCGCGCTGGTCAATCTGGTTCAGTCAGTGCAAGGCGATCTGCCGGAGTAGATCAGTCCAGAGGTACCCGTTCGCCACTGGATGTGATCCAGACCTCGTCATGGGGGTAGTCGGCTTCGGTCCTGCCGCCCATCAGCTTTTGAATGATCTGGATCTGAAATTCGATGTAACCCATTGAATAGGGGGGTGTTCCATAACCTTCCGTCATCTCTCGGTTTAGCTCTTTAAGGCGGTGGAACGGCACGGACGGGAAGGCGTGGTGCGCAGTGTGATACTGCATGTTCCAGCACAGCCAGCGCATGACGGCGTTGGTGCGGGTGGAACGCGTATTATCGAGAATGTTGTCGTCGTGGCTGAGGCCCAGGTGCTCGATCGTGTTCTGCAACTGGTGCACGGCCTTGGTCGTCAGCATCGGCGCAAGCCAGAGGATGACGGCGGCCCAGCTTTGTGTGGCGAGCGAGATGACGGCGATCGCGGCGTAGAGTGCGAGATGAAAACGTGCTTCGTGAATCACGCGGGTGAACTGATCCTCGCGAATGTAGGGTTCAATAACCTTGCCCAAGGCCAAACGGAAAATCCGCGTGATGCGGGACCACCAGTATGTCGGGCCGAGGAACCACAGCAGATAAGAGCGCAGGGTGTACGGTTCGCGCGCAAGCTCGCCGTCGCGGGACCAGTTCTGCGTCCATTTGTGATGAGCGGTATGCTGATAGAGATCGAAATCGCGCGGATAGAACAAGAGAAAGCCGATCAGGCGGCCGAGCGCGACGTTCATCCATTTGGTTTTAAAGGGCGTGCCGTGGCTGAGTTCGTGCTGTCCGGCGTAGAGAAAATTGATCAGGATGCCGTGCAAGACGAAGAGAGGCACCGCCCACCACGTGCCCCAGGTGGCCCAGAGCAGGGTCCCGGTCAGCGCAATCGCACCGAAATGGCTGCCCGCCTGAACAGCACCCCGCGCGTCGGAGCGTTGCACGAGTTTGCGCAGGACCGAAGGCTCGAGAATTCGTCTGCGGACAAAGCTGCCATCCATGGTCTGTTGACGTGCCTTTCCGGGTTCGCTCGGTGCTATTGCTGCACTGCAAACTGTGACAGTTAAGCGCCCGGGTCAACTATTGGTGCGATTACCGTGGTATCGAAGTTCGAACCGCAGAGGACAACGACGCTTTTCTCGCCCCGTTTGCGGTCTTCATCTTTGAACAGCCCGGCAAGAGCGAGGGCGGCGGCACCTTCGACCAGCATTTTGTCTTCCCATGCGATCAGGCGAAGCGTCTCGGCAATCTCCTCTTCGGTGCAATGGATCAGCGTGTCGACGAGTTGCGATGCGAGGGGCAGGGTGATCGCGCCTTCATCGACACCGCCGGCACAGCCGTCCGCGAGGGTGTCGAGATGTTCGACGTCTGTGATCTGACCGGCAGTGATGCTGGCTGCCAAAGCGGCAGAATTGGTAGCGCTGACACCCACCACGCGAATGTCAGGGTTGTGTGACTTGATGGCTGCACCAATGCCCGAGATTAGACCGCCGCCACCCATCGAGACGTAGATGGACGCAGCGTCCGGCACCTGTTCAGCGATTTCGAGGCCAATGGTTGCCTGACCCGCCACCACGTCCGGGTCGTTGTAGGGAGAGACATAGGTAAAGCCATCGCTGTCCGCCCGGGCGCGGGCTTCGACCTCGGCCTTACCTGAATCGCCCGGATGGAGGACGACTTTGACGCCGTAGCTTTCGATCTTGGTCAATTTGGCCTTCGCCACGTTTTCCGGTAGCACGACGGTCAGGTCATGACCGGTTTGGCTGGCGGCATGGGAACAGGCGATGCCGTGATTGCCGGAAGAGGCCGTGATCAGTGGCTGTTCAACGGACAGAGATGTCAGCTTTGACATCGCGCCGCGAAGCTTGAACGAGCCGGTGTTCTGCAAATTCTCGGTCTTGTAGAACACGCCGTCCAGCGTACGGGCGGGCAGGCACGGTGTTTCTATGATGGCGGGTCTGATCCGGTCGCGGACCGGCCCCGCCGCAGCGGCAATTTTGTCAACAGTCGGCTGCATTCAGGCTAGGCCGCCCGGTCCATGCGGCAGAAGCAGCTTGCGGTAATCGGCACATCGGCGCGGGCACCGGCCAGTTCGAGTCGTTGACCAATGATCGCGGCCTCGGCGGTCTCGCCGCGCCGGTTCAGGCATTCCAGAAGGCCATGCAGTGCCCAAGGGTTGTCCGGGTGCTGGCAGGCGCGGCTTAGCTGGCCATCGAGGCCGAGATCTGCCCGGTAGACGGCTTCGGCTTCGTCAACATGGCCCTGTTCCAGCAGCAGTGCGCCCAGCGCATGGCGGGTCGGCTGCATCCAGCCCCAGGGCTCATCATAAAGGAGGTTGTCATCCTCCCAGACTGACTGGCGCAGGTGTGCATAGGCTGCCTCGTAATCGCCTTTACGATAGGCAATTTCGCCTGCCAGCATCTCTTCGGCGACGTTGAAGATGTCCTGGCAGGTGTTGTTGTGACGGCGCCGGTCCTCTGGAACCGTTGCGCGGAGCTTGCGAAAGAGGGTCTGTTCGGCCTCGGCCTCGGCGATCTGGCCCAGGGCTGCGTGGGCAACGCCCTTGGCGTAGTGCCATGTCGTTGTGGTGACGCAGTAAAGCTCCTGATCCACTGGCAGCTTTGTGTCGATGATCTCTTGCCACTTGCCGAACCGGACCAGGACGTGGGGTTTCATCCCGAAGGAGGATTCCAAGAAGTTCGCCATGGGCGGCGATTCCATGCGGAGAAGGTCTTCCGGGATTGAGGCTTCCATGTCCTCGGCTGCGGCCAACGCCGGACCGAACTGGCCGAGGAACATCGCGCCGTAGATCGCGAAGTGGTGATTGTGCACCCGGTAGAGGGTGTAGAAATTCATTGCCCCGTCGCGTTCAACCGATTTGTGGTCCGCCTCGATCGCCTTGAGGTTCCACGTGAGCACATCGTGATAATTGCCGCACAGCACGTCGATATGGGTCGGCATGTGCACGATATGACCGGCATCGGGCATCATGGTGCGCAGCCGGTCGCCGGTGCGGAGCGCCTTTTGCGGGAAGGGCGACATCTCCATCAGGTGAACGTGCAGGTGCAGGAGCCCCGGGTGGTCCCAGGCAGCTTGTCCCGCAAATGCTTCGTCCAGCACAGCGACCGCTTCGTCAGTCATGGCGTATTTCCCCGGACCGCCGGTCTTGAGATCCCACATCCGCCATGGCGTGCAGTTCATCATCGCCTCGACGAAGACCGATCTGAGGTCGAGGTCGTCGGGGCTTGCTTTGTGCACCGTGCGCATCGCTTCAGCATAGGCGATGTCCCAAGGGCGCATGTCCTCGGCCGGCTCGCGTTCGGGGTAGCGGGCCTGAAGGGCTTCGATGAGCGCGCGCTCAGGGGCAGTGATGCCCTCCATGTTGGCGAGCGCATCCTGCATGGCATCATAGGCCTTGGCCAGCGTGCGAGCCTTGCCCTTCGGGTCCATCAGATGCCAGGGCAGGTTGTAGTTCGGGCCTGTCGCATAAGCGATGCCCCAATGCGCCATCGCGCACCCGGGATCGTGTTCGACAGCGGTTTTGAAGCACTTGATCGCTTCTTCGTGGTGGAAGCCGTAGGTCCAGTTCAGACCCCGGTCGAACCAGATCTGTGCATCTTCATTCGCTGCTGTGATGGTCCGGCTGTACGGGCCAAGATCGTAGTAGTCGGACATGCAATCCCCCCAGTCTGAGCATTTCGAGCGACCCTATCACAACCGGAGGACAAGCAAAGACCGTGCGAGGACCGAATGGTTTACTGACCGAACTAGCCGCTGCGATTGGTGGTGTTCCGGGAAGCGACTTTTAGAACTTCCCACAAGAGCGCATTCGGGAAGGTGATCGTGCGTCTTCATAGAAGTTTCCAAACGCGACGCGCCCTACTTATGTGAAGGTCAGGATCAACCTTTGTGCTTGTCGATCTGCGTCACGGCCATCGTGATGCGGGAGATGCAGGTCAGTTTCCCGGCTTCGTTACGGATCTCGATCCCCCAGACATGCGACTGGCGACCGAGATGGATCGGCCGAGCCGTGCCGTAGACCCAACCTTCGTAATTCGGACGAATGTGGTTGGCGTTGATCTCTTGTCCGAACACGCGAAACCGGGCGTTGTCGACACAATGCGCCGCACCGACCGAACCCAGTGTTTCGGCAAGAACAACAGATGCGCCGCCGTGGATCGTCCCGTAGGGCTGTTTTGTCTGTCCGTTTGTCGGCATCTTCGCGGTCAGGAAATCGTCACCGACATCGGTGAAGACGATGCCCATGTGCTCGACGGCGGTGCCGATGTGGTAGCCGGCCATGTCTTCTATAGCGGGTCGACGGACCCAAATACTGCTCATGTGGTCTCGTTCTCCAGTTTGCTCCAGATGCGCTGGACACGGTCGCGGATCAACAGGGCTTCATCCCAACGATTTGATATCTCACGGCCATCCGGGCCTGTGATGGCGTATTCCGGCGGGCCGAGTTCGCACAGGAAGTTGCAGGTGCCGCCCGGATTGCGCGCGCGCCAGTCGCGGAAGCCATCCTCCCACCATACGGCAAACTGGTCGTACCACTTCCTGTGCTGCGGGAATGCGATCGAAACCTGAATCTGCTCTCGCGTCGCGACACGGCCCTGGAAACTGTCGGATCGTTTCAGGATGCGCTGGATCAGAGCGTCGTCATAGTCCGAGATCGGGAACCAGAACTCGCGATCGACCACGTAATGAGAGAGATCTGCGCAGAGGCGCATCTCGGGCACCGCTTCGATCAGCTCCAGCGTGGTGTAGAGGTCGTTGGTCATACAGTTGCGGTGGGTCTCGAACTGAATCGGGACGCCTTCGTCCGCGGCCATGTCGATCCAGGTACGGGCGATCGGGATCATCCTAGCCAACGTCAGGGCTGGCGCCTGGCCTATGATGTTGACCCCGATGGCGTTGAAATCCTTTGCCATGTGCAGCACCGGGCGCAAGTCTTCGATCGTCTTTGGGAAGGCCATTATCAGGCAGCCCAGGCCGTGACGTTCGAAATGCGGCCGGGTCGCCTGCATGCTTTTCATGTCGGATGCGCCGAGATCGATGGCCATGCCGTCATAACCGGCATCCGCCACCATCTCGAACGCCATTTCAACAGGTATCCTCACGCCGTCAGGTGCGTGGGGCTGCATGGCCCAAAGCGATTGGTAGACTTCCAGCGTGGACATCTGGCCTCGGCATCATGTTTGGCACTGCAACCAGATAGACCCGTTCGGGAGGCTCTGCTATGCGGCGCAGTTGCAGGCCCGGCTGAAGGAGATCAGATGTGCTGACCATTCGTGACATGGGATTCTCGATTGCCGGGAAGCCGTTGTTCGAGGGTGCATCGGCACAGATCCCGGCAGGGGCGCATTTGGGGCTGGTGGGGCGGAACGGCACCGGCAAGACGACGCTGTTCAAGCTGATCCTCGGCGAACTGCAGGCCGATGCCGGTGAGATCACGCTGCCCCCGCGTGCCCGGATGGGCACGGTGGCGCAGGAAGCGCCAGGTGATGATCGCGCTTTGATCGATATCGTGCTGGAGGCAGATACCGAGCGTGCAGCCCTGCTGGCGGAAGCAGATACAGCGACCGATCCCGGCCGGATTGCCGACATTCAGACCCGTCTGACGGATATCGGTGCCCATTCCGCCGAGGCCAGGGCGGCGACAGTCCTTTCGGGCCTTGGGTTCGACGCGCCAGCACAGAACCGGGCATCCCGGGAGTTTTCGGGCGGCTGGCGAATGCGCGTGGCCCTGGCGGCCGTGCTTTTTGCGGAACCGGATCTTTTGCTGCTGGATGAGCC
>JBCCMP010000242.1:0-7911 GCA_039026295.1 Pseudomonadota bacterium
CGTCGTTGCCGACCCGAAGGCTCGGCCCGGTAAGGCGGTTGCGCCCATGTTCGAGTACACGCTGCCCGCGGTGGGAGAGAGGGAGAGGACGGGTCCCGGGGTGTGTTGACCCGGTCGCTTTAACGCTTCGCTAACCATGGTTGACGTCAGATTGCCAGGTTATCTGGGCGTACGAGGGCGGCATGGGACACACCGCAAATTCAATCCACAGCACAGCGAGGGAACACATCGCTGAACACGCTTTTCTTGCCGTGATGGGTCAATTCATCTGGCAAAAAAATGTGCTGTCAGACGGCGAGCCAATGGGCGTTTTGCGCGCGGAGGCTGACAATGATGGTTTTGACGTCCTGCTTTCCCTTGAGGGTGTGCACCGTGCGGTGCAATTGAAGACCACCTCTCTGGATGGCCGCACAAGCCGTTATAGCATAAACAGAAAACTTGCCCGCGCGCCTGGCGGCTGCGTGATCGTCTTGATCGTGGATGATGCGATTACGCTGAATCACTTCTTATTCCTCGAATCCGACGAAGCGGCAAACGCCGTCGATCTGGACGGCTACAAGTCGGCTAAGCATACGAAAGGGAACAGGCTAGGCATCAAGACCGAACGATCCGGGATTGCCACTGTTCCCCGAGGCGAATTCACCAAATATGAAAGTGTCGGGGAATTGGCAGAAGCACTTTTCGGTGCGTGAGCTTTTTCTGCGCGATTGTTCTCACATCCGCTTCGCAACTTCCTCCAGCATCACCTCTGACGCCCCGCCGCCAATCGCCTGGACCCGCGCATCTCGGTAGAGCCGTTCGATCTCCATGCCGTTCATGTACCCTGATCCGCCGTGCATCTGCACGCAGGTCCAGACCGTATGCTGCAGCATCTCCGCAGCCTGGGCCTTGATCATCGAAACTTCTTTGACACAGTCCCGTCCGTCCGCATCCAGCCATGCGGTGTGGTGGACCAATGCTTTCACGGCGGCGCATTTGGTGGCGCAGTCGGCCAGCTTCTGGCGGATCACCTGCTTGTCCCAGAGCGAGGCACCAAAGGCCTTGCGCTCTTTGACATAGTCGACTGTGATCTCCAGCGCGCGCTCGGCCTCCCCCACAGCCATGGCACCGATGACCAGGCGCTCGTTCTGAAAGCCATCCATGATCTGGTAGAAGCCGCGCCCCTCTTCGCCCAGCAACGCATCGGCGGTAAGTTCGACATTGTCGAAGTGCAACTCGGCGGTGTCCGATGACCGCCAGCCCATCTTGTCCAGCTTCTTGGCCACCGTGAAGCCCGGTGTGCCGGCCTCGACGATGAACATCGACACACCGCGTGAAGGCTTCACCTCCGGGTCCGACCTGGCCGCGACGAAATACAAATTCGCCAGAACGCCATTGGTGATGAACATCTTGGCACCGTTCAGCACCCAGCCATTGCCGCGTTTTTCAGCCCGCGTCGTCATCCCGGCGACATCGGATCCCGCACCGGGCTCCGTCACCGCGACCGCAGTGACCACATCGCCGGAAACGATGCCAGGCATGTACTTTGCCTTTTGATCTGCGGTCCCGTACCGGTCGAGGTGCGGAGAGGCCATGTCCGTATGCACCAGGGTGGAGATGGCCCAACCGGAAAGCCCGGCACGGCCCAGTTCTTCGGCCAGCACGACCGATCCGAAGGTGTCCATTTCAGCGCCGCCGAAGGCGTTGCGGTAGCGCACACCGAGAAAACCAAGGGCACCCATCTTGCGGAAGACCTCGCGCGGAAACTCTCCGGCCTCCTCCCATGCGTCTGCGTTTGGGCGGATTTCCTCCACCACGAAGCGTCGGATCTGGTCGCGAAAGGCCTCGTGCTCTTCGGTGAAGTATATGGCGTCCATCAGTGCCTCTCAGGGTACAGGCGCATTCAACGCCCAGTCTATCACATCGGCCAGCCGGGCGTCGTCCCAGGATTTCGGGCCCGCCGACGCAGATGGCGATGAAGCCCGGCTGACAAGATGCCACCGTCGACCGGCAATCCGCTCCAACCGCCGGTCCAGCCATTGGAACGGACCAAAATTCTCCGGCTCTTCCTGCGCCCAGACAAGATCAGCGTCCGGATGGGCGGACAGCGCCTTGCGAACGGCATCCTCTGGCAGGGGATAGAGTTGTTCCAGTCGAACCACCGCTACATCCTCGCGGTGTCCCAAGGCCGCCTCCAGCAAAATGCCAAGTTTCCCCGATGCCATGACGACGCGGGGGGCCGCGCCTCTCGCCAGGCTGATCACCGGCTTGAAGCTGCCCGCCAGTTCAACGACATCGGATCGCGCGTCGGGATGGCGCAGCAACGCTTTCGGGGCCAGCAAGACCAGAGGTTTCTTCCATGGGGCCATCACCTGCCGCCGCAGCGCATGGAACCAGTTGGCGGGGCTCGTCAGGTTCAGAACCTGAATATTCCCGCGCGCACAGGCGGCCAGCAGGCGTTCGGGATGGGCCGTGGCGTGGTCCGGCCCGCCACCGTCCACGCCGTGCGGCAGGATCATCACGAGGTTCGACGCGAACAGCCATCGATCCTCGCCGCAGATGATGAACTGGTCGAATATCGCCTGCGCGGTGTTCAGGAAATCGCCGAACTGTGCTTCCCAAACGGTCAAACCCGGCGCTGCCAGCGAATGCCCGTACTCGAACGCGAGAACAGCGTTTTCGGCCAGCGGCGTGTTGAAGACCTTGGCCCGCCCCGCAAAACCGCCGAGAACCGGATGCACCCGTCCCGACGCCTGGCAGTGAATGTCGAGATGCCGCTGGGTGAAGGCCCCACGCACCGAATCCTGACCGCCCAGCCGAACGGGAAGCTCAGCTTCCAGGACGCTTGCCAACGCCAACGCCTCGGCGGTCGCCCAGTCCACCTCGCCCTCCGACAACATCTTCCGGCGTGCCTCCAGAAATCCGGCGAGCTTTTGGTGCGGCTGGACGCCGTCCGGGACGCGGCACAGCAATTCCCCCAGTCGCCGCGTCTCATCCGGTGCCAGATCTGTGCTCACTGGCGCCAGCATTTGCGCTTCGATGTCTCCGGCCAGACCCGGCGGTGCCGGGACCTGATTGGGCCGCCAATTGCGTGCTAGCAGAAAAGCATCGTCCAATCGGGCGGACAGGTCCCCGGTATCTGCTACCTCACCGATGCGATTGCCGTATCGCCTGGACAATGGCGGCAGCGCTGCGATCCGTCGGTACATCTCCGGCTGCGTAAAGCGGGGGTCGTCGATTTCGTTGTGCCCCTTTCGCCGATAGGCGATCAGGTTGACGACGATGTCCGATGCGAAACGGCTGCGATAGGCCACCGCGACCTCGGCGGCACGGATCACGGCGTCAGGATCATCGCCGTTCACGTGCAGGACCGGCACCTCGGTCAGCCGGGCGACATCGGTGCAGGATCGGGAGGTCCGAGCATCCTCCGCCCCGGTCGTGAAACCGACCTGATTGTCCAGCACCAGATGGATCGTCCCGCCAATGTCGAATGGCCCGACGCCAGCCAGTTGAAAGGTCTCCATGTTCACACCCTGCCCGGCCAGCGCGGCATCGGTGTGCAGCGACAGCGGCAGAACAGCGCGGCCAGCCGCACTCTCTGCCCGCGCTCGACCCTGTGCCACGGGCGCGACGACCGACAGATGCGAGGGATGCGGTGCAAGCCAGATGGACATCTCCCCGGCCGGCGTCTCAATCGCCCCCTCCCACCCCATGTGATACGGGGAATCCGAGGATGCGCCGACGTCTTCAGGAAATTCCGGCAGTCCTTGAGCATCGGCGACGATCCGAGGCAGCGGTTTTCCAAAGACCAGTGCGCATTGCGTCAGACGGCCCCTGTGCATGCCCCCGATCACGGTGCGTTCCAGCCCTGCCGCCCGACCGTTGGACAGGACTTCCGCCAGCAGAACCAGATACCCCTCTGCCCCGCTCAGACCGAACGTCTTGGCGGTCGGCATACGGCGGTCGAACGCCGCCTCCAGCAGTTCGCCTGATGCGATCAGGCTGAGGGCGCGCGTGCGGCAGGCGGCCGAAGGGGACCAGGGCGTTTCGGCCACATTCGCCAACCAAGCGCGGCGCGGTGAATCGAGAACGTGCCCAATCTCCCATCCAAGACTTCGGCAATAAGCCTCCCGCAGGGGAACCGCTTCTTCCTCTGAAAGCCCATAGAGCGCCGGATCAAGCTCATCCCTCGCGAGGGGAGCGTGCAGCCCAAGCGGATCCAGATCGGCGGCCAGAAAGCCGAACCGACGATAGGCCTCGGCCAGCGCAAGCTCGGCCCCGCGGCGGGTCGGTCCACCAAAAAGCGCTTCAACCGCGCCGGGGTCGCCCGCTCCCAGAACTTCTGTATCGCGCATGGGATGGCTCCCGCCTTGCTGGTCTGCCGCTCTGGGTGCTACCAAGCACGCCATTCGATCCCAAACAACGGGAAGGCTGGCATGGGACAGGTTGATCACATATCCGTCGAAGAGATTGCCGCCGCAGTGCCGGATGGCGCGCTGCTGGGCGTGCCCGCTGACTATTCCGGCGTGCCGATGGCCTTCACCCGCGCCCTGATCGCGCGGGGTGCGAAAGATCTGCGCCTCTACTGCCTGCCCCTGACCACCATGCAGGGCGACATGCTGATCGGCGCCGGTTGCGTAACGGATGTCGAGGCCGCCGCCGTTACCATGGGTGAATACGGTCTGGCCCATTGCTTCAGCCGCGCGATCGAAGGCGGCATGATTACCATGCAAGACAGCACCTGCCCCGCGCTCCATGCACAACTCGGCGCGGTCGAGCGGGGCGTCCCCTTCATGCCTCTGCGCGGACTGCTGGAAAGCGACATCGCGCGGCATCGCCCGGACTGGCGCGTCATCGACAACCCGTTTGAAGACGGCGGCGACCCGGTCGCCCTGCTGCCAGCCCGGCCGTTGGATGTGGCCGTGTTTCATGCGCCGTTCGCCGACGAAGACGGCAACATTTTCATCGGTCGGCAACGGGAACTCGCAACCCTCGCTCATGCTGCGAAGGACGTGTTCGTGACCGTCGAGAAGGTGGTCGAAGGATCGCTCTTTGACCGCGAAGCCACCGCGGCGGGGGCGCTTGCCTCTTTCTATGTCTCCGGCATTGCAGAAGCAGCGAACGGTGCCTGGCCAATGGGTTTGACGGACAACTACGATCCGGACGGCGACGAGTTGCGCCGTTATGTCAGCATGGCCCGGACCGAGGCCGGATTTGCCGACTATCTCGCTGATCAGGGCATCGGCCAACGGCCCGCCGCATGAGCGATCCGACCCGGGAAGAATTGCTGATCTCTGTCCTGGCCGATCGGCTGGCCGGGGACAGGCACGTGGCCGTCGGCGCAGCCTCGCCGATTCCCGGCGCGGCGGCACTACTGGCCAAGGCTGAAACTGACCGGCGGATGCAGGTGACAATCATCCACTCCCGCCGCCACAATCCTTTCACGGAAGGCTCGCGCGAGCTTTTTGACTGCGCCGCCTCCGGCAAGATCGACACGTTCTTTCTGGGCGGGGTGCAACTGGACGGTCAGGCAAACATCAACCTGGTCGGCATCGGCGACTATCCGCAGATGAAGAAGCGTTTCCCGGGATCGTTCGGGTCGGCACTGATGTACTATGTCGTCCCCAAGGTGATCCTGTTTCGAGAGGAACATTCGCCCCGGACGCTCGTGGAAAAGGTCGATTTCGTATCGGCTCCCGGCGCGTCATCCGAAGGTATCCACCGCCCGGGCGGCCCGCAGGCGCTGGTTACCGGGCGCTGCGTTTTCGATTTCGACCGCGATCGCGCGCGGTTCACGCTGCGCAGCACCCATCCAGGCGAGAGCGTGGCATCGATCCGTGACCAAACCGGCTTTGATTTCGACGTTCCTGATGACATGGCAGGCGACGTGCCCGAAACCCCTGCCCCGTCGGCAGAGCGGCTCGCATTGATCCGGGACAAGATCGCCCCGCAGGTCCAGGGCTTCTACCCCGAGTTTGCCGCCCGCATCTGGGGTCTGGCAGCATAGGGTCGACGCGCAATCGCACTTTCCAGGCGCCAGTCTGAGAGCGGATTGGCGGGAAAGTGCCGTAAAGGAGAAACGCGCATGGGCGCATTGGATGGCGTAAGGGTCATCGACCTGACACGGATCCTGGGGGGACCGTTCTGCACCCAGTGGCTGGGCGACCATGGTGCCGAAGTCATCAAGGTCGAGCCTCCGCAGGGCGACGATGTTCGCCATTGGGGGCCCCCGTTCGACGACGATGTCGGCGCGGCGTCCTATTTTCTGGGCATCAACCGCAACAAGCGCGGCATGGCGCTGAACCTTAGGGAGGAAAAGGGCAAGGAAGTCCTCTTCCGCCTTCTGGAAACCGCGGACGTTGTCATCGAAAACTTCAAGACAGGTTCCATGGAGAAATGGGGGCTCGGCTATGAAGACGTTCTTTCCAAACGCTTCCCCCGGCTGATCCACTGCCGCGTCTCGGGCTTTGGCGCAGACGGCCCGCTTGGCGGCCTTCCCGGATACGATGCAGTGATCCAGGCGCAGGCTGGGATGATGTCGACCAATGGGGTCGAAGGCGGGGAACCGACCCGGCTGGGCATACCGATCGTCGACATCGCGACCGGGATGGCTGCTGCGATCGGCATCAACATGGCGCTCTACGAACGGGAGAAATCAGGCCTAGGCCAATACATAGACACGACGCTCTATGACACGGCGGTATCGCTGCTCTTCCCGCACTATGCCAACTACTTCCTCGCCGGAAAGCACGCGGTGATCACCGGCAACAGGCACCCCAATCTCGCGCCCTATGACAGCTATCCGACCAAAACCTGCGCGATCTTCATCGCAGGCGGCAATGCCGCCCAGTTCCAACGCATGTGCAATGTGCTGGGCGTGCCTGAACTGCCCGACGACCCACGATTCAAGGACAATGCCGGCCGGACCACCAATTTCAAAGAGTTTCGCGAGATCCTGACACCGCTCATGTCGACATGGGACGGCGAAGAGCTGGTGAAAGCGCTGATGGACAGCGGCGTGCCCGCAGGGCCCGTCCTGCCGGTCCATGAAGTCATGGAATCGGCCCACACCCTCCACCGTGAAATGACCATCGACATCGATGGCTTCCGAACAACCGGCAACCCGATCAAGATGTCGCGCACTCCTGCCCAACCTGCCCGAAAGAAACCGCCGAAATTCGGCGAGGAAACCCGCGCCGTTTTATCTGAGATTGGCTATTCGGATGCAGAGATTGACGCCATGATCGAAGCAGGCGCAGCGCTGGACAAAAGACCAGCGTGAATCTGCCTTCCTGACCGCATGGCGTCGCTCGTTTGCAGATCAAAGGCTGCGAACGTCAAAAGGGTGACCCGCAGCGTCGGCTCTTGGCTTCGAAAACGCTGGGCGGGAACGAAGTGCTGAATACCTCGCAGGTGACATCAAGCATTGCGGACTTTCGGATCAGCGCCCGGGCCCGGCAACCATGGATGCCACGAAGCCACCGATGCGAACACCGGTGGCACTGAAAACGGACGAATGGTCCGTCAACTGGATTACTCCGGGTTCATTTCTTTCAAATATTCCATCGCATTCCGGGTACCGATGCACTTGTTGCTGTTTTCCAGCGCGCAGATAACGTTGACCATCGAGTGACTGCCTGCAATCGGCATATGGTGGTAGAGTGTTCCCAGCAGGCTATTCCCTTTGGGAAGGTCCGTGAAGGGATTGATCCACATGTTCTTCTGCGGGGCGATCGCACCGCCGAGCCAGCTGACCGGATCCAGCAATGTATTGATCCCGACACATGGGCCCAGATCATCGCGCTTGAAGGGTCGATTGAGGTCCGGCAGCGCCATCTTGCCCCAAAGCGTTCCCCTCCCGAGCGCCGCACCTGCCATGGCAATGACCGAACTGATCGGAAAGGATATCAGCCCCGGTTTGATCTTGGGCGC
>JBCCMP010000243.1:0-7908 GCA_039026295.1 Pseudomonadota bacterium
CCCCGGTCCCCGGCCCGACCTTGTCTGGCAATGAGATGCGATAGCTCCGCTCGCCGATCATGCAGTCAGTGTCCGGACCGCAGGCCGCTGCGGGCAGTGCGGCGGCCATTCCAGCGGCCATTCCAGCCAGGGCAAAGAGCAAAACGGCAAGGGCGCGCATGGCAGTCTCCGGATTGGGTCGAGCCCGAGGATAGCGGGCAAACCCGGCAGGACCACGAGAATTCGTTCACGGCTTTGTCAGGGGTTTCGCGGCCGGGGTGGTCATGGTTAGGTGCTCGCCCAACGAAGGGTCGAGATTTTGCAGTCCACCGAAGCCAGCCGCGCCGTCACGTATCGGCGGGTCAGCGCCATCGCACTTCCTGTCGTGCTGTCGAACGCCCTTGTGCCCCTGCAGGGCGTGATTGACACGGCGATCATCGGCAATCTGGGCGACGCGATCTTTCTGGCAGCCGTTGCCATGGCCGCGGGTGCGGCGGGGCTGATCCTGAATGTCTTCAACTTTCTGCAATTCGGAGCCGGGGCGCTGGGCGCTCAGGCCCTTGGTGCAAATGACCCGCGCCGCGTGATCAACGTGCTGGCGCGCGCGCTGATCATCGCGGTTGGCATCGGGGTCTTGCTGATCCTTTTGCAGGTTCCGATCATCGGCGGGGCGATGCTGATATTCGAGGGCTCGCCCGAGGCGGAAAGCCTGGCCGCGACCTACCTGCACATCCGCCTTTGGGGCGCGCCCGCCGAGTTGGCGATTTTCGCGCTGAGCGGCTGGTTCTCGGGCCAGGAGCTGACCCGGCGGCTGTTCGAGATTCAGGCCGTCACGGTCAGCCTGAACATCGTCCTGAACGTCTTTTTCGTGCTGGGGCTTGGGATGGATGTGGACGGCGTCGCGTTGGGCACGGTTATTGCCAGCTATGTCGGTTTCGGGCTTGGCCTGTGGCGCGCGCGAGCGCGGATGCGGGACCTGATACCGGAATGGCGGCCGGAGCGCGCGCGGCTGCTGAACCGGTCCGAGTTGCTGATGCTGATGCGGCTGAACCGGGACATTTTCATCCGCACCATGCTGCTGGCCGGGGCGTTCACGTGTGCAACGCGGCTGGGGTCCATGCAGGGCGATATCATCCTGGCGGCGAACGGGATCATCTTCCAGATCCTGCACCTTGCCTCGTACGGACTGGACGGATTTGCGATTTCGGCAGAGGCGCTGGTCGGACAGGCGGTCGGCGCGCGGGACCGGGCGTTTTTGCGGCGGGCGGTGATCATCAATCTAGTGTCCGGACTGATGCTATCGATCGCGATGGCGGGGCTGTTCATTCTGATCCAGACGCCGTTGATCGCGTTCTTCACCAACGTGGCAGAGGTTCGGGATGTCACCGCGACCTACTATTTCTGGGGGGCCTTGTTCCCGCTGGTGGCGATGCTTGCCTATGTGCTGGACGGCATTTTTGTCGGCGCGACCCAGGGCGCACGGATGCGCAATGCGATGATCGTCTCGGCCGGGCTCTATTTCGCGTGCAGCGGTGCCATGGCCGATATCTGGGGAAATCACGGCATCTGGGGCGCGGTCTGGTTCTTCCTTGTGCTGAGGGGCGTCACCCTTGGGGTGCAATATCCGGCGGTGGAGCGGCAGGCGGATCCGCGTTGAGAGAACGGCCCGCGGGAGCGGGAAAGCATTCCCAGCGCTGTCTTCAGGGTATTTAGAGGTTCCCCACGGGGAACTTTGGGCCGAAAACTACGGAGCCACGTGCCTCTCGTGAAGCTTTTCCAAGGGGACGCGGGTACCTGCGCAGCTATTCTTCCAGGCTTGAGCAGACCCCGCTGACGCGGGTCTGGCGCATGTAGCGGCGATATTTGTCGGCATCGTACCCTGCGCCGCGATGCAGCAGGCAGCGGTTGTCCCAGATCACCAGATCGCCCGGCTGCCAGCGGTGGGACAGGACATGTTCATCGGCCACGGCGTCGGTTGTCAGATCGTCCAGCATTTCGCGGGACGCCTTGTACCCCATCCCCTCGATCTCGCGGCAGTGAGAGCCGATGAAGAGGTTTTTCTTTTTGTTCCTTGGGTTTGCACGCACCAATCGCTGGCGGACCGGTGGGAGCGAGGCCGAGAGCGAGGGCTTCACCTCTGCCACCTTCGACCGGGAGTAAGTATAGTCGTGGATGCCGATCATCGGGTCGAGTTCGGCTTTGCGATCATCGTCCAGGCGGTCCCAGGCGGCACGGGTGGAAATGAACAGGGTCTCGCCGCCCTCTGCCGGCGTCTCGTAGGCGCACATGATCGAGGCGAAAGCGGGGACTTTTTTGAAGGACGCGTCCGAGTGCCAAAGATTGTTTCCTTTCAGGAATTTGGTCTTCTGGGCGCTTTCGCCGAGGGCGGACCCATCGGGCTGCACATTTCCGATCGTGCCGAAGTATTCGACCTTGCCTTCCTCGCCCAGGGCGACATGGGCGGGTTCGGGGTTGCCGAGCGCCTTGGTCAGGGCGAACTGGCGGTCATCGTCGAATGGCTGATCGGGAAAGAGGACAAACGAGTAGGTGTCGATCGCCTCGCGCAGGGTGTCGAGGCTTTCTCCCGCTGGCATATCCGACCAGTCGACGCCTGTGATCCGGGCACCGAATTCTTCGTGTAGCGGTTCGATCTGCATCGCGCGCTCCGTTTTCGTTTCGCTCAAGAGTGACTCAGATCGGGGTGCTGCGCCATCGGAATTCGGGGCGGCGCGGTCATCATCCTGATGGTGGTGCGCTGCCGGACAAGCTGTATGGCTTGCGTATGGCTTGCGTATGGCTTCTGTACATACGCAGAAGTCGACTTGAGACGCATCGGGGAGGGAGAGATGGCAGCGATCCGCGAAAGAGTGCTGGCGGGCGAGCAGGTTCTGGGGGCGATGATCTTCGAGTTCTTCAGCCCCGGTATCCCGCAGCTTCTGGTCCATGCCGGGTGCGAATATGCGCTTTATGACATGGAGCATACCGGGGTCGGGCTGGAGACGATGAAGGCCCAGGTCAGCTATTGCCGGGGCCTTCCGATCACGCCGATGGTCCGGGTGCCGCGGGGCGAGTATCAGTTCCTGGCCCGTGCGCTGGATATCGGGATGCGGGGCGTGATGATCCCGATGGTCGAGAGCCGGGAAGAGGCGGAAGCAATCGCCGGGGCGTGCCGGTATCCCCCAATGGGGCGGCGGGGGGCGGCCTTTGGATTTGCCCATGACGATTTCATCGCCGACCCCGCAGCGACGATTGCAAAGGCCAACGCCGAGACGCTGGTCATCGCCCAGATCGAGACGGAGCGCGGCCTTGAGAATGTCGACGAGATCGCGTCGACAACGGGGATCGACGTCCTGTGGGTCGGGCATTTCGATCTGGCCAACTTTCTGGGGATTCCGGGGGAATTTCAGAACCCGGTCTTTATCGATGCGGTGAAGGCGACCGTTGCCGCAGCCCGCCGCCACGGGAAGGGGCTGGGCTTTATGCCCGCCGATGCCGCCTGGGCGGCGGAATACAAGGGGTACGGGTTCAATATGCTGGCGGTCGGCACGGACCACGGTCTGCTGATGCAGGGGGTGAAATCGGTGCTGGCCAGCGTGGAGGAGGCATGACCTTCAGGATCGCATCGACGCGGGATCTGCTGAAAGCCGATGGCATGCCTGCCTTCGGCGAAGCGGCGTTTGACGAGTTGGCCCGAAACACGGAGATCGCGTGGGAATGGTTGCCGGAGGCGGTGACTGAGATCACGCCGGAGATCGCGGCGCGCTATGACGGACTGCATGTCAATCTGCCCTCGGTCACCGCGGCCTCGATCAGTGGCGCTGACTGCCGCCTTAAAATCGTCGCGCGGAACGGGGTCGGGTTCGACAATGTCAATGTCGCGGCCTGTGCGGCCAGGGGGATCATTGTCACGAACACGCCCTTCGCGATCAGGCGGCCCGTGGCCGTGGCGGCGTTGACCCTGATCTTCGCCCTTTCCGGGCGGCTGATGGCGAAGGACCGGATCGCCCGGTCCGGGGACTGGACCGCGCGGACCGATCACATGGGCACGGGGCTGACCGGCCGCACGCTCGGTCTGATCGGAGCGGGCGGCATCGGGCAGGAACTGATCCCGCTGGCCCGGCCGTTCTTTGACCGCGTGGTGGTGGCAGACCCTTACGTTGATCCTGCCGTCCTGATCGGTCTGGGCGCAGACGTGTTTCCGTTTGCAGAGATGCTGGCGGTCTCTGACTTCGTCGTCGCGGCCTGTCCTCTGAACGAGGAGACGCGGCACATCATGAATGCAGACGCCTTCGCGGCGATGAAATCCAGCGCCAGCTTCATCAATGTTGCCCGCGGGCCGGTGCATGACGAGGCTGCGCTGGTGGACGCCCTGCGGATCGGTCAGATCGCGAGCGCCGCACTGGATGTGACCGAGGTGGAGCCGTTGAGCGCCCAGAGCCCGCTTACTGACATGGACAACGTGATCCTGACGCCGCATTCGCTGTGCTGGACGGACGAGTGCTTTGAGGACATCGCCCGCACGGCGCTTCGGTCAATCGTGGATGTCTCGCTGGGGATCGCGCCCCAGCATGCCGTGCAGCCATGACCCTGTCGCCAACCGACATCGTCATCGGGTCGTTCGAGGAGTCTGCACGTAACGCAACCGGAACGGCCGTGATCATTGACACGTTCCGCGCGTTCACCACTGCCGCGATCGCGCTTGCCAACGGGGCAGAGAGCATTCTGATGGTGGCCTCTCTCGAGCAGGCTCTTGAGTTGCGCGCCGCGGAGGCCGGATCGGTTTGCATTGGAGAGCGCGGTGGCCTGCGTCCAGAGGGCTTTGACTTCGGCAATTCGCCCGCAGAGATCGCGGGGGTCTCGTTTGCGGGTCAGGTCGTCATCCAGACGACGTCGAACGGCACCCGCGGCATTCTTGCGGCGTCGCATGCGAACGTCGTCTTTGCAGGCGCGTTGGTCACGGCCGCCGCGACGGCGCGTGCCATCCTGAAAAGCCCGGTGCTGCCGGTCAGTCTGGTGGCCATGGGCGACGCCGGGCCGGAACGGCGCGACGAAGACGAAGTGACTGCCCTTTATCTGCGGGCGCTTTTGACCGGACGCGGCCCGGACAGACGGGCCGTCGCCGAGGCGATCCGCACCATGGCTGACCTGAAAGATACGCGGCAATTGTCCGGTGCCGATGTATCCGCCTGCCTGGCGATCGATAGCTGCGATTTCGCCATCGGCGTTGAACGCGAAACCATGGCCGGAAAACCTGTTGCCCGGGCGCGGCGCGTCGGCGTCTGAACCCGGATCATCACTGCGACCATATGCGCAGGTAGCCCCGGGGATTCCCCCTTCACAAACGCGGCCCAAGATTCCAGACACCGCCCGGAGCGTGCGAGCATTGCGGGGGCCGTCTGTGCGTGATAGAGGCTCGCGCGGTCGCGCAAGGGCGCGCGGCCCTGATCTGGGTTCCACCACGATGCCGGAACGATCCCATTCCGGCGCGAGAGCGGGAAGGCCTTACTGAAGTGACCGCTTCGACATCACTCACCTCAGGCGCTGCCGGTCGGTATTCGACGGCGCTGTTTGAATTGGCGAAAGAGGCCGGTGTGCTGGAAACGGCTGAAGCGGATCTGACCGCAATGGCCACGGCGCTGGACGAAAGCGCCGATCTGGACAGCCTGATCCGGAACCCGATGTACACCCGCGAGCAGCAGGGCGAGGCGATGGCCGCGATCTGCGCCAAGATGGGCGCATCGGATCTGGTCCAGAACGTCATCGGCCTTATGGCCGCCAAACGCCGCCTTTTCGCACTGCCGGAAATGATTACGGGGTTTCAGGCCCTGATGGCCGATCACCGCGGCGAGATCACGGCCGATGTGACCGCGGCCATGCCGATGTCGGACGCCCAGACCGGCGCGCTGGCAGAACAGATCAAGTCTGTCATGGGCCGCGATGTGAAATTGAATGTGACCGTCGATGAGAGCATCATCGGCGGTCTTGTCGTCAAAGTAGGCTCGAAGATGATCGACTCATCGATCCGCTCGCGCCTCAACTCGCTACGAAATGTCATGAAGGAGGCCGGGTGATGTCGATCCAGGCGTCGGAAATCTCTGCGATCCTGAAGGAGCAGATCAAGAATTTCGGTCAGGAAGCCGAGGTTTCGGAAATCGGCCGGGTGCTGAGCGTCGGCGACGGGATCGCCCGAGTCTACGGTCTGGATCAGGTCCAGGCCGGTGAAATGGTCGAGTTTCCCGGCGGCATCCGCGGCATGGCCCTGAACCTGGAAATCGACAATGTCGGTGTCGTGATCTTCGGGTCGGACCAAGACATCAAGGAAGGCGACACCGTCAAGCGGACCGGGTCGATCGTCGACGTGCCCGCGGGCAAGGGTCTGCTGGGCCGCGTGGTCGACGGTCTGGGCAATCCGATCGATGGCAAGGGTCCGATCGAAGCGGATGAGCGCCGCATCGCCGACGTCAAGGCACCGGGCATCATCCCGCGCAAATCGGTGCACGAGCCGATGGCCACGGGCCTGAAGTCGATTGACAGCCTGATCCCGATCGGCCGCGGTCAGCGCGAGCTGATCATCGGCGACCGCCAGACCGGCAAGACCGCCGTGGCGCTGGACGCCATGCTGAACCAGAAGTCCTACAACGACGCGGCGGGCGATGACGAGAGCAAGAAGCTTTACTGCGTCTACGTCGCCGTCGGTCAGAAGCGGTCCACCGTGGCCCAGCTGGTGAAGAAGCTGGAAGAAAACGGCGCGATGGACTACTCGATCGTCGTGGCCGCCACCGCGTCGGACCCGGCACCGCTGCAGTTCCTGGCACCCTATGCCGCGACCGCGATGGCCGAATACTTCCGCGACAACGGCATGCACGCGCTGATCATCTATGACGATCTGTCGAAGCAGGCTGTGTCGTACCGCCAGATGTCGCTGCTGCTGCGCCGCCCGCCGGGCCGCGAAGCGTTTCCGGGCGACGTTTTCTACCTGCACTCCCGCCTGCTGGAGCGTTCGGCCAAGCTGAACGACGACAACGGCAATGGCTCGCTGACGGCTCTGCCGGTCATCGAGACGCAGGGCGGCGACGTGTCGGCGTTTATTCCGACGAACGTGATTTCGATCACCGGCAGTGCCGTCAGCGAGCCCGCGCCGTTGTCTTCATTCAGTTTGGCCGACCGCTCCAGCAGCCGCGAGTGCAGGTAGAAAACGTCACCAGGGAAAGCCTCGCGCCCCGGAGGACGGCGCAGCAAGAGCGACATCTGACGATACGACACGGCCTGCTTCGAGAGGTCATCATAGATGATCAGCGCGTGCATGCCATTGTCGCGGAAGTATTCGGCCATCGCGCAAGCCGCATAGGGGGCCAGGAACTGCATCGGGGCCGGCTCTGATGCCGTTGCGGCGACGACGATGCAGTAGTCCATGGCACCGTTTTCTTCCAGCTTCTTCACCAGCTGGGCCACGGTGGACCGCTTTTGACCAACGGCAACATAAACGCAATAGAGCTTCTTCGATTCGTCGTCGCCCGCCGCATCGTTGTAGGATTTCTGGTTCAGCATTGCGTCCAGCGCCACGGCTGTCTTGCCGGTCTGGCGGTCGCCGATGATCAGCTCTCGCTGGCCGCGGCCGATCGGGATCAGACTGTCGATTGACTTGAGGCCTGTCGCCATCGGCTCATGCACCGATTTGCGCGGGATGATCCCCGGGGCCTTCACGTCGGCGACGCGCCGCTCGTCAAAGAGAACCGGGCCCTTGCCATCGATCGGGTTACCAAGGCCGTCGACCACGCGGCCGAGCAAACCCTTGCCGGCGGGCACATCCACGATAGCGCCTGTCCGCTTGACGACGTCGCCTTCCTTGATGTCCTGGTCCGAGCCGAAGATCACGACGCCGACGTTGTCGATCTCTAAGTTCAGCGCCATGCCGCGGATGCCGCCCGG
>JBCCMP010000244.1:0-7905 GCA_039026295.1 Pseudomonadota bacterium
AAAGGCTGTAGGACAGTTGTTGTCCGAAAACCGCTCTCAGCGCCCCTACTGCCGACATTAGCTCCCGCCCTTAGTCGTCGCTCTCCCCTCTTCAACTTCTAGCGCGGAAACAGGTGAGACGGGAACACCCTTTATGAGCGGAGATTCATTTTAGCTTCGGACGTGCGCGGTTATCCGTCTTCAAGATGCAGCAATAACCCCAAAGCGAACATCATCGCAGAAACAGGTGGCGCCCAGGCCGCGAGCAGAATTGGAACTGCGCCAGACGCACCCAATGCCGTGGAAATGTCAGATAGAAAGAAAAATCCGAAGCCGGAAATAGTGCACCCCAGTGCCATCATACCCAAGCCACCGAAGCGGGCGTGCCGCATAGAGAACGCGGCTCCGATCAGCACCATTGCCACAAAAACAACCGGCGCTGAAATCAGGCCGAACCAGTGCATGCGATGGCGGTTAGAAGAGAAACCCGATTCCTCCAGAACGGCAATGAACCCGGGCAATTTCCAGAAACTGATCGTTTCAGGCGGCGCGAAACTATCCTGAATGTGGTCCGCAGTGAGGTCGGTTGGAATGGACAATTCCGCGCTCGATACCGACCGTGTCTCGATAATCGCGGTATCGGAGTCGGGATCACCATTCGGGGCAAGGTCCCATCGGCGGACATTCATTAACTGCCAGGCATCCTGCTGCAAAAATGCCGTCTCCGCCTCAATGCGCCGGATCAACTGATCCGTTTCATCGAATTCGAAGATTGTCACGTCCCGCAGCCGCTCAATGCTGCGATTGGCATGCTTTGCACGAATGACCGTTTGCCCTTCTCCACTGCCCTGCCGCAGCCAAAGCCCGCCCGATGAAACCGCCAGCCGCGAGGAGGTGCGGTCGAAGAAGCGCGCCTCCAATGTTTCGAAACGAGCCGCGAATGCGGATGCAATCGGGTTGTAGACAGCGAAAGCAAACGTTCCGAGCAGCAGAGCCACAACCAGCGCCGGCGTAATCAACCGCCAGACTGAAACTCCAGCGGCACGAGTGACCACCAATTCAGATCGACGGGCCAGAACCGCGAAGCAGGCCATTGCGGCCAGCAGCACAGTGAATGGTGCGGCAGCGATTGTAATGGACGGTGCGTGCAGAAAAGCCATCCCGAGAAGATCGAAGAACCCGGCACGACCCGCCTTGTTCGAGCGCAGAAGCTCCACCATGTCGACCACAACGACCAACATCAGCACCGCAAGAAACGCGGCAAGCACAGTCACCAAAAAACGGCGCGCAATGTAGAGCCACAATGTCAAACGCATCAGGCCGCTCCCATTGACCGTCGTCGCAGTCGTAAACCGGAAAGCATCACGATAGCGACCAGGACGCCGACGACGGGCGGAAGGTACATGATCGGCCACAACGCTTCAGATCCGGTGACAGCACTTTTTGCCGCCAATCCCGTCAGGCGCAGTGCAAGGCCAGATACGGCAGCCAAGACTATTCGTCCTGCAAAACCCTGTCGCCGGAACCCAGCGCTGATCACGAAAGCGACGGCCAGCAATGGCAAGGCAAGGACGTAGAGCGGGGCGGAGAGGGCCTCATGCGCTTCTGCCCTGTAAGACCCGATCTTACGCGGGAAAACCTGCTCTTGGGTCAGCGTCAGAAGCTCCGGCAGAAAAAGCTCAGACGGCTTTCGACTGCGCGCTGGACCCGGATCATCCAATTGGCTCAGGTCGTAGGACAATTGCTCGAAGCGCAGAATCGACAGCGCAGAACCTGCATTGCCGTCCGAGCTTTGTGCAATCCCGTCAAACATGACAAGACGGGTGTCGCCCTGATCTCTAACCAGCAAAGCCCGTTCTGCAGTGTAGGTGACAGTCTGCTCTGGGTCACGTTCGTCCTGAACGAAGATGCCAAACATCTCCCCGGTACGTCCGGTCTCTCGAAGATAGACAGTGACCCCCGCGACAGGGTTGAGAAATGCGCCTTCTCGAACGAAAGCGGCAGCCACATCGCCCCTGATCTGGGTGATCCTGTCGCGCATCTCCCGCTGCGCAGTCGGCATCAGATATAGCGTCAGAAGGTAGACAAGAGCCATGACGATTAATGAAATCGCCGTCACTGCCCGCAAGAGGGATGTGCCGGACAAGCCGGAGGCCATCATCACGACGATTTCCGAATCAGTGAACAACCGGTTCACCGCGTACAGCACGGCCGCAAAAAGGGCCACCGGCAGGACGATCGACAGCACCATTGGCAGCAGAAGCGCAGTGAATTCCAGGAACACATTCGCGGATTGGCCGTTGTTCACGACCGTATCGATCACGCGCAGCGACTGGGTCAGCCAGATCACACCTGTGAAGACCACGACGAAAAAGACGAAGGGGCCCAGAACCTGCCGGAAGATATACGTGTCCAAGCGGCGCAATGCGGTCTCCGATGGCTTGTTCGGGAGGTGCCCGATGGGACTGCCCCGGTCAACCCTTGTGTAACGTCTTCCGGCAAGTGTCCCGGCGCAAAGCGCCTACAGGTCGCACGACACCAACCGTGATCCACGATAGGCTACGCGTCGAATCAGCTTCCCGGAGAATCCTTCCATGACCACGCCACTGCCCGTCTCGTTCGTTGCCGAAGACCTCGACAGTCTCACCTCTTCGACGGGTACTCTGGTGGTTTTTACGGACACGAACGGCGGTCTAACGCCCGCGGCCCAACACCTTGATGGTTTGACGGGTGGAGCATTGACCCGGGCGACCGGCGCTGATGGCTACAAATCATCACCCGGCAAGACGACGACCTTAAATTATGCCAGCGGTGTTTCTGCCGACCGCTTGATCCTGGCTTCGCTTGGCGAGGATCCGGACCGGGATGCCGCGCGGCGGGCGGGCGGTGCGATCGCAAAAGCGCTGGCATCAGGTAACGTCACGATCTGCACTCAGGGGGCAGGCGATGTCGGCCTAGTCGCCGAAGCAGTGTTTGCCACGGTCATCAGGCTCTACGAATTCAGCAATTACAAGAAGAGTGGCACTGACGAAGAAAAGTCCCGGACGATCACTGTCACATCAGGCGAGCCGGAAGCACTTGCCTCTGCCTCGAACGATTTCGCCGCACTGGCAGAAGGGATCTTTTTCACCCGAGATCTGGTGAACGAACCGGCCAATACCCTGACGACTGATGAGTTCGCCGCACGTCTGGCGGCAATGGGTGAGATGGGGCTGGAGGTCGAGATCCTCGGCGAGCCGGAACTGAAGGCAATGGGAGCCAACGCCCTGCTGGGCGTCGGCCTCGGTTCGGACAATGAAACCAAACTCGTCGTGATGAAGTGGATGGGGGGCGGCGACGAAGCCCCGCTCGCGCTTGTCGGCAAAGGCGTGATTTTCGACACTGGCGGCATTTCGCTCAAACCCTCAGGCGGCATGGAAGACATGACGATGGACATGGGCGGCGCGGGTGTCGTGTCCGGCGTCATGCGCACACTTGCTCTGCGCAAGGCCAAGGCGAATGTCGTCGGCGTCGTCGGGCTGGTCGAGAACATGCCTGATGCCCGCGCCCAGCGACCGGGCGATATCGTCAATTCGATGAAGGGCGACACGAGCGAGATCATTAATACGGACGCAGAGGGCCGTTTGCTGCTGGCCGATGCGCTCTGGTACACGCAGGAAACCTTCAAGCCGTCGGGCATCATCGATCTGGCAACGCTGACCGGTGCCATCATCGTCGCCCTGTCAAAGTCAATCGCCGGGCACTTCGCCAATGACGACGAGTTCAACGCTGAATACCTGGCCGCTTGCGACGCAACCGGTGACCAGACCTGGCGTATGCCGCTGGATCAGACCTATCACGACCAGATCAAGTCTACCTTCGCCGACGTCAAGAATACAGGAGGACGCAATGGCGGCTCCTGCACAGCCGCGGCCTTCCTGGAAAAATTCATCCAGGACGAGACGCCCTGGATTCACATCGACATTGCCGGGGTGACGGTAGCGACAGGGGGAACGCATCTGGCGCCAAAGGGCGCGACCGGCTGGGGCGTCGCCGCGCTGGATCAGATGGTGCGGGGGCGAGAGATTTAGACGTCCGGCCACCAGTCCATTTGAAGATCCAAAAGCAGCGCTTAGCAGATCACAGGAAGCTGTCCGGCATCCTGTCGCCAATCGGTAAAGTGAACCGGAACATCAGCTTCCATTTGGTGTAGAGTTCCAGCGTACCAACGTCCGAGGGCAGCATCTCACTGGGCTCACCCAGCGGTATGAAGGCATTCGCCAGAAAACGGCTGATCGCCACGTCGTAACCACTCCGGCGGAAGGCGTTCGCGATATCAGCGACAGAATGGTTCGGCACCGGCAGATTTGACGTGGTCTGGATCTCTGCTCGCCAGCCGGGCCACAGCGGATTCTCCTGCAAACAGCATGTAACTGCGTGATAACTCGCGCCAGGCTTCAAAACGCTCGCGATCTGTGCGGCGTGATCTGCCAAGTCCTCGATCAGATAGATGACCTCATGACTGAAGGCGATGTCAAAGTCCGTCCCGGCATCAGCGACCGACGCAGTTGCAAGATAGCGCAACGGTCGGCTGCCCTTGTTCGCTTCCGCCTCTGCGACCCTCTCGCGCGCAAGATCGACCCCTACACCTGCGGCGAACGCGCGTTCGTCAAACAGCGCCCTCAGGAACCCGCCGCGATTGCAGCCGAAAACCAGAACCTGTGCATGGGAAAGATCCATTTCGACCGTTCGGATCATTTCACGCCAAATGAAAGCGTGACCTTGATCCATGCTGTCTTCGTCGTTGCGGTCCTTCGACCACGTTTCGATCAGTTCAGCCATTCTTGCCGCCTCCCGCACCGTGCGCACATTGCCGATAACGCACTCCGCGCTGCAAGAAAAGCAGTCGCATCACCACAGTCGCAAAACCCCATCTTGACGGGGCATTCTCAGTCATTCACACGCGAAGCATGACCGAGGTTCGCTTTTATCATCTGACCGAAGCTCCGTTGGAGCGAGCGTTGCCCGTCATGCTGATCCGCACGCTTGAACGCGGCCAAAGGGCTGTTGTTCGGGGTGGCCACGCGGAGCGATTGGGTTTTCTGAATGGGCTCCTCTGGACAGGGGGCGGCACCGGTTTCCTGCCCCATGGTATGGAGGGTGATCCTGATCCGGCGCATCACCCGGTCTGGCTGACCACAAAAGACGACACACCGAATGGCGCCAATACCCTTTTCCTGATCGATGGTGCCACAGCCAGCACCGAAGAGATGCAGGCCAGATCAGTCACTGCCATCCTGTTCGACGGTCACGATCCTGCAGCAGTTGACGCCGCGCGCGATCAATGGCGCGAGGTTGCGGCTGCTAACCTGACTGCTGTCTACTGGGCGCAGACCAGCACAGGCGGATGGGAAAAAAAGGCTGAAAACGCTGCATCCTGACGACGGCATCACCGGGTCAGATAAAGCGAGTCTCCTTCAACCCGAAATCCGGAATAGCGATCGAGGTAGCTCATCCCGAGCAGGGACTCGTCTATCTGCCCGCCATTCACGATCGCCCGGACATCCGAATCCAAAAACGGCCCAAGGCGAACACTGTCCAATCGTATGGGCGCCCCCATCGCGATGCCGTTCGCCGTCTGCATCTGGGCAGTGTAATCCAGCGAATTGGGATCCAGGCCTGCCGCTGCCGCATCCCGCTGGCTCAGCATGATGTGCGTCGCACCGGTATCTACAATGAACCGGACATCCGTCCCATCGATCTGAATCAGCGCATAGAAGTGACCGTCCCGGGACCGTTCCAGCTTGATCGTTCGATCGTCAATGGCCTGCGCCCGGTCGCCCATCAACTGGTTCTGAAGCGGCTCGAAAAATCCGATCGCCAGCACGGCACCTACGAAGATAAGCCCCCAGATCGAGGCGTGCTGCATCGCCTGGCCCATGCGCCTGCGATACCGCCAGAAGCCCCAGACAGCGATCGCCATCCCCATGGCCACTAGGTAGAACATACGCGCCTGGGCGTCAGGATCATCGGGCAGCATGCAAACTCCTTTTCGTCGATATCGTGAGGCGGAACGTCCGTGGCAAGTGCTCAGATAACGGACCGGCAAAGGCCTATCCGCCCGCAGCCTCCAGCCGTTCTTGCGCCTTCATCCAAAGATCCTCTGCCCGTCCCTGCGCTTCCAGAATCTCCGCTCGTTTTTTCTGCAGCGTTTCGATCCTTCCAGGCGGCCCGTTGTAAAGGCCGGGGTCTGCGAGCTTGAAATCGACTTGATCCAGCATTTTTTCTATCTTCTCAAGGCGCTCCTCACAGCTTCTGACGTCGGATCGCAGCGGAGTTAGTGCCTTCTTTTCCTCGCGCGTCAGATTCCGCGACTTCTCCTTTGCGGGCCTGGCCTCGACCTTCGACTCCGCTTTCGTTTTCGGTTCTTCTTTCGCCTTCGGTTCCGGCTGCCCCAGCAGCAGACGCCGATAGGCATCCATGTCACCTTCATAGGGTGTTACGCGTCCATCCTTGACCAACCACAAGCGATCCGCCACCAGTTCGATCAGATGCGCATCGTGCGTAATAAGGATCACGGCCCCCTGATAGTCGTTCAACGCTTCGACCAGCGCCTCGCGGCTCTCGATATCCAGATGGTTCGTCGGCTCGTCCAGAATCATGACGTGCGGTGCATCCATAGCTGAAAGGGTAAGGACAAGCCGCGCCTTCTGGCCGCCCGACAAATGGCGCACTTCGGTTTCGGCAATGTCTGCACCGGTCCCGCCAGCAGCCAGCCTAGCACGCAGCTTTGCCGGTGGCTCATCCGGCCGCAGGCGGCGGATGTGATCAATCGGGGTCTCGCGGGCGACCAACTCTTCAGCCTGGTGCTGCGCAAAGAACCCGATCCGCAATTTGCCGGATGCCTTGCGCGCCCCTGCCATGGGCGCAAGACGGCCTGCAATCAGCTTGGCCAGCGTTGACTTGCCCTGACCGTTCGCGCCCAGCAACGCGATACGATCGTCCTGGTCAATCCGCAGCCCAAGGCGCGAAAGTACCGTCGTGGCGTCATATCCGACCGAGACACCGTCCAGTTGAAGCAGCGGCGGTGCCATTTCCTCAGGGTCGGGGAAGGAAATCGGTGCGACGGCGCCTTCCAGCGACGCAGCAATGGGCTCCATTTTCTCCAGCATTTTCAGGCGGCTCTGCGCCTGTTTTGCCTTCGAGGCCTTGTATCGGAAACGATCCACAAAGGCCTGCATGTGCGCACGCTTTGCTTCCTGCTTCTTGGCCATCGCGCCCGCCAGCGCCAGCTTTTCACGTCGCACCCGGTCAAAGGTGTCATACCCACCAGAGTAAGTCGTCAGCCGCCGGTCCTGCAGGTGCAGAATTCCGTTTACCGCACGGTTCAGAAGTCCGCGGTCGTGGCTGATCACCAGTGCAGTGTGCGGATAGCGGGCCAGATAGGTCTCAAGCCAGATCGCCCCTTCCAGATCCAGATAGTTGGTCGGCTCGTCCAGCAACAAAAGATCCGGTTCCGCAAAAAGCACGGCCGCCAGGGCCACGCGCATTCGCCAGCCTCCCGAAAACTCCCGGGATGCGCGGTTCTGCGCTGGCGCGTCGAACCCAAGGCCCGACAGAATCGTTGCCGCCCGCGCCTCGGCGGAATGGGCGCCGATATCCGTCAGACGGGTCTGAATGTCAGCAATCCGGCCGGGGTCGGTCGCTGTATCTGCTTCCGCCAGCAGGGCTGCACGCTCGGTATCTGCCTCCAGCACGATATCGATCAAAGCGCGATCATCGCCGGGGGCTTCCTGCGCCACCGTGCCCATCCGGGCACGCGGGGGCAGCGTGATCTCACCGGCATCGGCCTGCAGTTCGCCAAGGATCAGCTTGAACAGCGTCGTCTTGCCGGTGCCGTTCCGCCCCACCAGCCCCAAATGCGCCCCTGCCGGGATCTGTGCCGAT
>JBCCMP010000245.1:0-7853 GCA_039026295.1 Pseudomonadota bacterium
CTTCTTCGATCAAATTCTGAAACCGGGTCCGAAGCGCATCAGGTAACGGTGCTGACATGATCCATCCTCCTGAAAAGGATCAATCACATCTTCCACCAAAAGGGAATCCAGATGATTCAGATTAATGGCGGGGCGCTTTAAGCGACCCTCGGCACTGCTATGGGCAGGTCCATTGCGATAGGGTGTTGGCGGCCCTGCCGGGGCCTAACCGTTTCGACAGCTCGTTGTTTTGCCGACCCATCGTTGGCCGACAAGCCTCAGATTGTCCCTTAGCGAGACCGCGCCTGCCTGCACGTGGGCGTGCACCTCGCGCTGGTTCACGGCGTACCATGTGCCGCTGATCTGCGTCTGCAGAAGCTGGCCGCTCAGCGTGCCGTCCGGCCCGAAGGTCAGTTTCGAGGACGGCCCGCCCGTATTGCAGGTCAGGGTCTTGCCCGCCAGCAGCGCGTCGGTGCCACCCAGTGCGGGCAGGCCCGGATCGGCCGGTTTTTCGGGCGGCGGCGACCCGCAGGCCGACAGCGTCAGAAGGGCGGCAAGGGCAAGTGACACAACGCGGTTCATGTGCAGAAAGCCTTTGTTGCAAGCAGGGGTTACTATGCGCCTGAAGTGGTCTCTGGCTCAACGTCTTTCAGGCGATTGACCGGCATTTCACCGGAACGTCATGGCCCGGCCCATGCTGGCCCATCCGTCGCGGGTGATGGCATAGACGACGTGCCGGTGCAGCGGGTGCTCCGGCGGAATGCGGGGATGCCCGAAGTCGCGGTCTGGCATGCGTTGCAGCCCGATCCGCTCCATCACCGCGCGCGAGCGGGTGTTGGCGGGGACAGTGAAACTGACGATCTCGTCCAGATGCCGGGTGCGAAAACCCCAGTCGAGCGCCGCCCGGGCAGCCTCGGTCGCGAAGCCATACCCCCATGCCCGGCGGGCCAGACGCCAGCCGATCTCGACGCAGGGGGTGATCGGTGCGTCCCAGCGCGGGCGGGCGAGACCCGTGAAGCCGATGAAGCCCAGATCATCCGCCTCGACCGCCCACCAGCAGAAACCGTCTTCGGCCCAGAGCTGCATGGCCCGGTCGATCATCGTATCGCTGTGCGCGCGATCCTGCAGACCGGGGAAATGCTCCATCACCTCCGGATCGGCGTTCAGCGCCGCGAAGGGGTCACGGTCCTGATCCTGCCAGCCGCGCAGGGTCAATCGGGCGGTGCGGAGGACGGGGATCTCAGACAAGGTCGAACCAGCGCCTGGCGTCACCCGGCCCTGCAGCACTGCGACACCGCACGCCACGTCGTGCCGCGGTCGGTTGCGGTCGCAGGCGCAGGGGGCGCGGAATTGGCGGGAAATGGATCATCGCCGCCCGATAGCGCAACGGGCGGCACCTTGGCCACCCCAAGCTTTGCGCAGCCGGTGCGATATGCCACGATGCCCCGATGAGCGACGAAAGCCTTCCGGGCGCCGTGCCCAGCACTGCCGCGCGCGCCATACTGGCCGAACCGGTCGATGCCCTGCCCGATCTGACGGCCGCCAACATGCCGAATGTGCGGGCCGAGATCCGGGCCTTTTTCGAACCTGCCGTGCAGCGGGCGCTGGCAGCGTCCGGCGTCGAGACGACCCAGATCCGGATCGCGGGCGTTCCCTGTCTCGAGGTTCTGCCCCCGCAGATCACGGCGGACTGGCCGATCCTTTACGGTTACGGCGGCGGTTACATGACCGGCAGCCCCTACGAAGACCTGATCATCGCCGCGCCGATGGCCGCGGCGACCGGGGCGCGGGTCATCATCCCGCATTACCGTCTGGCACCGGAGCATCCTTGGCCCGCCGCACCTGACGACGGGTTCGCGGTCTATCGGGCGCTGGCGGAGAATCCCTTTGCACTGGTCGGCGAATCTGCCGGCGGCAATCTGGCCATGGTCTGCCTGTTGCGGGCGCAAAAGGCGGGGCTGCCCATGCCGGGGGCGGCGGCCCTGTTGTCTCCGTGGTGCGATCTGAGCGGGGCAGGCGACAGCCTGCGCGCAAATGACGGGCGGGATCCCTTTCTGTCCGCCGCCTATGACGCCGCCGCGTCGGCCTTTTACGCGGGCGAGCACCCGCGGACCGACCCCGATATCTCGCCGGTCTATGGCGCCTATGGCCCTGGGCTGCCCCCGGTTCTGATTACCACCGGCACCCGCGATCTGCTGCTGAGCCACGCCATCCGGGCAGAGCACGTTCTGCGTGCCGCCGGGGCCGCGACACGGATCACGATCTGGGAAGACCTGTGGCACGTTTTCGAGTTTGATGACCGGCTGCCCGAGGCTGCGCTGTCGTTAAAGCAGATTGCAGAATTTATAACTGCTCATATGTCATAAGGACGCGTACAATCTTCAGGCGCTGGATGGATCCGGCGTAAGAATTGGACGGCAATGTCGATCTGGAAACGCATAACCGACGCGCTGGCTGCGCTGGTCGACGGAGAACCGCTTTCCGCCGTTTTTGAAAAGCTGACCACCCCGCCGGAATACACGGTCGGCTTCACGATCGCCATCATCGCGCTGAGTGCGAAGATGGCCAAGGCCGACGGCCAGGTCACCCGTGACGAGGTGTCGGCCTTCCGCCAGATCTTCACGATCCCGCCCGGCGAGGAACAGCATGCCGCGCGGATCTTCAATCTGGCCCGGACGGATGTCAGCGGGTTCGACATATACGCCAGCCAGATCGCCCGGATGTTCGATGGACGGCCGGAGGTACTGGCCGATCTGCTGGAGGGTCTTGTCTTCATTGTCGTCGCGGACGGTCTGCTGCACCCCGATGAAGAAGCCTTTCTGGCCGAGGTACAAAAGATCTTCGGCCTGCCCGACAAGACCTTCCGCGCCATCAAGTCCCGCCATGCCAGCGGTGTCTCTGGCGCGGCCGACCCCTATCAGATCCTGGGGATCAGCCCCGATGTTTCGGATGCCGACCTGCGAAAGCACTACCGCCGGCTGGTCCGCGACCTGCATCCGGATGGCATGATCAGCCGCGGCGTCCCGGTCGAAGCGCAGAAACTGGCCGAGCAGCGTCTGGCCGCCGTGAACACCGCCTATGATCAGGTGACGAAGGAGCGCGCCGCCGATCCCGTCGGGTGATTACTCGGCCTCTTCGCTACGCCCGACAAGGCGGAGCGCCTTTCCGGCAATCCCGTTCTGGTGGCACCAGTGAACCAGCGCTTCCTCGGCCCCGTGGGTGACCCAGACCTCGCCTGCCCCGGTCTCGGTGATCGTGCGGATCAGATCGTCCCAGTCGGCATGGTCCGAGATCACCAGCGCCAGTTCGGCCCCCCGCTGCTTGGCACGCTGGCGCACCCGCATCCAGCCGGAGGCTGCGACCGGCAGCACGTCGCCCAGCTTGCGCGACCAGCGATCGGCCAGCGCGCCGGGCGGTGCCATGACGATTTCGCCCGCATAGTCCTGCCCGCCGCGCGGCACCTGCTCCAGTGGGCCGAGCGGGATGCCCAAATCCTCGTAGACCGAGCAGAGACCCATCAGCGCGCCGTGCAGCCAGATCGTCCGGTCCCACCCGGCGCGGCGCAGCTCGGCGATCAGGCGCTGCGCCTTGCCGAGGGCATAAGCGCCGACCAGATGGGTGCGATCGGGAAACCGTGCGATGGAGGCAAGCAGGCGGGCAATCTCGTCCGCCACCGGCGGGTGGCGAAAGACCGGCAGGCCAAAGGTCGCCTCGGTGACGAACAGATCGCAGGGCACCACTTCGAACGGGGCGCAGGTCAGGTCGGCCTCGCGCTTGTAGTCGCCGGAGATCACGGCGCGCGCGCCGCCTTTCTCGATCACGACCTGAGCCGACCCCAGCACATGCCCGGCAGGGCGCAGCGTGACGGTGACATCGTTGATCCGCATCGGCTGGGCGCAGGGCAGGCCCTCTGCCTTGCCGAATGCGTTGGCACCGTAGCGTGCCACGGCGATAGCGGCTGTTTCCGGCGTGGCCAGCAGCGCCTTGTGACCCGGCCTGCAATGGTCCCCATGGGCATGGGTGATGATCGCCTTGTCGACCGCGCGGCCGGGATCGACGTGGAACCCGCCCGCCTCGCACCACAGCCCGCCATCGCGCGGTTCGATCAGGTCAGAGGCGCGCATGAAAGGTGTATGTCGTTTCTGGCTGCATAGGGTTTGGCTGCATAAGGTTTGGCTGCATAGGGTTGAGATGCATTGGGTTGGGCTGCATCAGGCAGACATAGCGTACAACCGCGCCGGGCACAGCACTGCGCGACCTTGCGGAGGCCGAACTGGCATGGGACGGTGCCACCCAAAGGAAACAGCGCGGGGGCTTTCCGATGGCGACATTCCTGCTGGCGCATGGCGCGTGGAACGGTGGCTGGGCGTGGCGGAAGCTGCGGCCGCTGATGCAGGCGGCCGGGCACGATTTCTGGACGCCGACCTATACCGGCCTGGGCGAGCGGGCGCATCTGGCGCATCGCGGCATCGATCTGGACACCCACATCGCCGACATCATGGGCGTTATCGAGGCAGAGGAGCTGCAGGACATCGTACTGGTCGGCCATTCCTATGGCGGGATGGTTGCGACTGCCGTGGCCGACCGCGCCCGCGACCGGGTGCAGCGGCTGATCTATGTGGATGCCTTCGCGCCGCGCGACGGCGACTCGGTCGCCTCGCTGCTGCCGATGATGGACATCCCGGACCCTGAAGCAGGGCCGGATTGGCTGGTCGATCCCGCGCCGCTGTCGCCGGATTTCCCGGACGCGGACGTCGCCTGGTCGCTGCGTCACCGGATGCCGCATCCGGCGGGCTGTTTCCGGCAACCGGTCCGGCTGCAGGCAGAGCCGTCCTGTCCCCGTCATTACATCTACGCGCTGCACTGCGGCCCCGTGGACCGCTTTGGCCCGTTCCGCGATCGCGCGCGGACCGAGCCCGGCTGGACGCTGACCGAAATGGACTGCACGCACAGCCCGAACATCACCGCGCCGCAACAGCTTTTTGATCTGCTGGACGGATTTGCCGACTGAACCGCATTTGCCGCTGCCCGGATGTCGGGCATAGTGGGCAAGAGAATCCACCAAGGGGGCAAGAATGCTGGACCAGACGAAACCGCTTTGGCAGGCACGGGCCTGCGACGTTGCCGCTGCCGTGGGCGCGGGTGAATTGTCCTGCACCGATGCCGTCGGCGCGGCCGTGGACCGGATGCGGGCAGTCAATGGCGAGCTGAACGCGGTCGTCGACGATCTGGGCGAGCAGGCACTGGCCGATGCCGCGGCCGCCGACAAGGCGCTGGCGGACGGGGCCGCGCCCGGACCGCTGCAGGGCGTGCCGGTGACCATCAAGGTCAACATCGACCAGACCGGACGGGCGACCACCAACGGGGTCACCGCGTTCAAGGACGTGATTGCCCCGGGTGATGCGCCCGTGGTCAGCAATCTGAAGAAGGCCGGTGCCATCGTGATCGGGCGGACCAACACGCCCGAGTTCAGCTTTCGCGCCACCACGTCGAACGAGGTGCACGGCCGCACGAAAAGCCCGTGGAACGACTGGGTCACCTCGGGCGGGTCCTCGGGCGGGGCATCCTCGGCCGTGATATCGGGCATGGGCGCGATCGCCCACGGCAATGACATCGGCGGATCGCTGCGGTTTCCGGCATGGGCCACCGGGGCGGCGACGGTGAAGCCGGGGCTGGGGCGCGTCCCGGCCTACAACCCCTCGGCCCCTGCCGAACGCGGCCTGCTGGCGCAGTTGATGTCCGTGCAGGGAGCCATCTGCCGGAACGTCGCCGATGTCAGGCTGGCGATGCAGAGCCTGATCCAGCCGGACACCCGCGACCCCTGGCAGGTGCCGGTCCCGTGGGAGGGGGCACCGCTGCCGAAGAAGGTGGCCTTCTCCAAGAACATGTTCGAGTTTGACCTCTCGCCGCATGTCTCGGCAGCGCTGGACACGGCCGCGAGTGCCCTTTCGGATGCGGGGTACGAGGTGGTCGAGGCCGAGCCGCCCGAACTGCGCGAGGTCGCCTGGGAGGCCAAGAAGTGCCTCTTCGGCGAAACGCTTGGCCTGATGGGCGGCGATATCGAGAAATACGGCTCGGACACCATAAAGGCGATCTTTGGCGAATACGCCAAGATGTTCACGCCCTATGAGGGCAAGGACCTGCAACTGGGCATGGCGCGCCGGTCGGCCCATGTGCGCAAGTGGATGCTGTTCCTGGCCGAGTACCCGCTGATCCTGACGCCCTTCATGCCGACCCTGCCCTTCAAATGGGACCGCGACACGGAAGGCGCGGAAGGCGTGGAAGAGGTGCTTGGCGCGGCCATCTGGTCCTCTGCCATGAACTTTCTGGGCCTGCCCGCGGGCAACGTGTCGGCCGGTTTCGCCGAAGGTCTGCCAATCGGTGTCCAGATCGTCGGTCAGCGGTTCCGCGAGGACTTCATTCTGGATGCCTGCGAGGTGGTCGAGGCGCATGTCGGCGTGATGGCCGAACGGTTGTGGGCCAACGGGTAGCAACGCGCATGTCCGTTGACGGCATGAAGATCCTGGTCACCGGTGCCTCCAGCGGCATCGGGGCCCACATTGCGAGATTTCTGGTGGGTCAGGGCGCGACCGTGGCCGCCGCGGCGCGCCGGGTGGCCAGCCTTGAGGCCCTGGCGGACGAGGCCGGGCCCGCCCTGATCCCCGTCGCGATGGATGTCGGCGACCCTGCCTCGGTCAAAGATGCAACGGCCGAGGCGGCCCGGAAGATGGACGGGATGAACGGGCTTTTCGCCAATGCCGGGATCGCATGGACCGGACGATCGGTGGAGATGCCGGACGACGAATGGGACAAGGTCATCGACGTCAACGTCAACGGCGTCTTCCGGTCGTGCAAGGCGGCCGCGCCGATCATGGCGGAAGGCGGGGGCGGGGCGATGCTGGTCACGGCCTCGGTCCTCAGCCTGCGGCCCGGGGCGTCGGTCGTTGCCTATTCGACGTCCAAGGCCGCGGCGGCGCACATGGTCAAGAACCTCGCGCTGGAATGGGCGCGCCTGAAGATCCGGGTGAACGCGATCGCGCCGGGCTATTTCCTGACCGAGATGACCGAAGGCTTCCTGACATCCCGCAAGGGGGAAGAGCTGCGCAACTCACTGCCGATGAAGCGGTTCGGCGAGATGCCGGATCTGGAGGGGCCGGTGGAGCTGTTGCTGGGGTCCAAGGGCGCATTCATCACCGGCGCTCTGCTGAGCGTCGACGGCGGGCACAACTGCCAGTCGGTCTAAGACGCATCCCGACCGGCGTGAAACCGGCACCGGGCACTCAAGCATCACACCCAACAGAATGGCGACCCGGTTTTCGACGGGCCGCCAGGCAGATCCGCGATCAGAAGTCGACCGTCAGCGATGCGCCGATCGTCTGGCTGTCGCCCACGCTCGCGCTGGTCCGGGCCGCATTCACGCTGGTCAGGTAGTCATTGTCGAAAAGGTTCTGCACGAAGAGCTGCCCGCGGAAATTCTCGACCTCGTAACCGATGGATGCGTTCACCAGGAAGTAGCCGTCGATCTCTCGTGACGGCGTGTTGCTGATATCACCGTTCGTGAAGTACGACCCGGTGTAATTGACATCGGCGCTGGCGAAGAACCCTTCCGGGTGCGTGTAGCTGCCGCCGATAGCCGCGGTGAAGTCTGGTGCCTCGGGAAACTCGTTTCCGGCGCAGGTCGTGTTCGGCGCGTTGCAGGTGCCTGCGGGCAGGCTGTCAATTTCGGTCTTCAGATACCCGAGTGCACCGAAGATGCTGAGCCCGTTGTCCATGGCATAGCGGCCCTCGAGCTCGAAGCCATAGGACTGCGAAGAACCGGCGTTTCGTGTGAAGGTCTGGAAGGAAACGGGATCTGTTTCGACCAGCTGCTGGTC
>JBCCMP010000246.1:0-7851 GCA_039026295.1 Pseudomonadota bacterium
CTCATATTCGCTGGCCGGGTGGGATCGTCGCCGAAGACGGGATCGACACGGACAATGACGGCGTGCGCGACCCTGTCTATGCGCTGACGCATCCGGACATCGTCGCAAACTGGCCCATGGGCGGACAGGACCGTCCCGGTCTGACTGCGATGTTCGAGCAGGCGGTCTCCGCCGAGTCCAGCTTTGCCATGCTGATCCCCACATCGACTTATGTGCAGACAGGCATTGACCAGGGCCGCGAGGCCGGGGTCGCGCAAGCCCGGGCAGACATACGTGCCTTCGTAGAACGCATGGCAGCCGGTGAATTCGGTGATGTGCCGTCTGACCTGACGCTGGAGATCGGCAGCGAGTACTATGCCACCCGCGTCTGGAAGTCGAAAACCGACAAAGCAGATTTGCCCACCCGTTTCGGCGAGATCTTCGCGGCTCAGGTCGACGAGGTCGCCAAGACGATTGCCGATTTGAATGCCAATGGCCAAAATCCGCTGGGCATCGACCCCATGCTCGCGGTGCAGATGGGCCGGTTCCAATCTGCCGACGACGTCGGGAACAGCAACGGTCAATTTACTGACAATCAGGCCTTCATCGACGCCTTCAATTCAGCCGGAGCGCTCGACCAGATCGATGCATTGATATGGCATCGCTATGTGCCAAGCTTCGATCGCATCGGACTTTACACCGAACGTCCAGTGGCCGGTGGATACTCCGATGCCCAGAACAGCCTTTTCCAGACCAGCTGGGATCTCTGGTCCGGGGCGACAGGACGCGATCTTGATCTCGTCGCGGGATGGATGTCTCCGGCCATTCAAAGAAACAGTAACCCTGAGTTTGGCGCGCCGGGGCTGAGCAACATCTTGCAGATGTTCGCGACCATGGTCGACCTCGGGGCAGATGTCGCGTCGGTCTATGGCCTTGGGGTTCAATGGTCAGGGACGCTTGCCTATCGCGATGAGGTTTTCCTGGGCGGTCAGCTTTATCAGATGATGAGCGAGGCGTTGGCCGGGACCTATCTGCACGATGGCTATCAGGCAAACCTGTCTCCGCTGGAGGGAGGTGCCTACCGGCAAACAACAGATGTGAATTCCTACGTCTTCGAAGATTCTTCCAAACTGGTCATCTTCCTTGCCGCCCGCGATCTCCCGGGGCAGGCGACGCACACCATCTCGGTCGATCAGGCGGTTTCGTATGCATGGGCTCAGCACCTCTGGGACCCGGGGGAGCTTGACGTAATCTCGACACAGCAGGTCGGGGTCGTGGGCGAGACGCGATCCTCCGGCCCTCTCCAGATCTCGCAGACGGCCACTGGTGCGCAAATTTCGGTCACGTTCAGCCACGACTTTGAGGTGATCCGGCTGATCCTGGCGAAAGAGACGGGCGGAGAGGCAGGCGTCTTCCTGCGCGGCGGCGCAGATGACGATGTTCTGACGGGCGGCTTGGGGGACGACCGTCTGGAAGGCATGGCCGGCGATGACACTCTGACTGCCGGGGCAGGGACAGATCTGGTGGATGGCGGCGCAGGCACGGATCTTCTGCGACTGGATGCGCCACGCACGGCTTGGCGGATCGATGTTTCAGAGGACGGGAATACGGTCGTTTTGACCGGCCAGGGCAACGCGATCGAAGCGCGCGGCGTAGAAGTCTTCGAATTCGGCGGCGAACAGATCGGTCGGGCGGACCTTCTTGCCAGCAATCTGATCAGTCTGCCGGGGACGGCAGGAAACGATCGGATCAATGGCACAAATGCCGATGAACATCTGGATGGCCTTGGCGGGGATGACCGGCTTTATGGCCAGGATGGCAATGACCGGCTTACCGACGGCGCGGGCCGGGACAATCTCTTTGGCGGAGCAGGCGCCGACACCTTCGCCATGAGCAACGACAGTGACGCGGATTCGATCAAGGACTTTCAGAATGGCAGCGACCGCATCGATCTCTCTGCTTGGAATGTATACGCTCTGGACCAACTTGAACTGTCAGCCCACAAGTCCGGCAAGACCATCCTCCGCTTCGATGATGAAGTTCTGGCGATTTCCCATGCCTCCGGTGGTGGCCTGACCGATCTCGACACGTCGGACTTCATCTTCGCCGAGAGACCGGTGAATAAAGTCACGCTAACCGGTACCGCAGCCGACGACAGACTGATCGGAACAGCAGCGGATGAGATTTTGATCGACGGCGGTGGCCGGGACAATTTGTTCGGCAAGGTCGGCGCGGATGTCTTCGTACTTGTGGCGGATGGCGATGCCGATGCGATCAAGGACTTTGACGCGGGTCAGGATCTTATCGACGTATCCGCATGGGGCGTGAGCTATGCCGACCTAGAAATCAGCTTGCATCACACAGGGAAGGCCATCGTTCGGTCAGGCGACGAGGCTTTGTCGGTCAACGACGGGGCCTGGGCCATGTCGCTTTCTGATCTTCTTGAGGACGCCTTCATCTTCTAGCACGTGCCACTTGGTGGCCAACGTCACCGGCTTTCGAAGCAGGCTCATCGACCCACCGCATAAGCCTGCATGAACCGCGGTGTGGCGGCAGCCCGGACCATCCCGTCCGGCATGAAACCCGCAGCGCATAGACGGCCCAGAGACCAGGCATCCTGAGTGATCACGCTGTGCCCACGTTCGGCGAGTGAGACGCGCACATGTTCGGGAAAACGGTCTTCGATATGCAGAGCGCCGGGTGTGAAATGGCGCGGCGCGAACGAATACACATAGTGGCCGGAGTGGAACAGCGGAGCATCAATCGCTGCCTGCAGGTTCATGCCCTGGCATAGGTGTCGCAGCAGCAGGCTGCATGCCCACTGGTCCTGCTGATCACCCCCTGGCGAGCCAAGACCGAGGATCGGCTTCCCGTCCTTTGTGATCACGGTTGGCGTCAGTGTTGTACGTGGTCTGCGCCCCGGTGCCAGATGGGACGGCATCCGCTGATCAAGCCAGTACATTTGCCCGCGCGTGGTGATGTTGAAGCCAAGCCCCGGTACTGCGGGCGCTGATTGCAGCCAGCCACCGGAAGGTGTGGCAGAGACGAGGTTACCAGCCGCATCGACCACATCCAGATGACAGGTATCGCCCTCGACATCCGGTAGATCTGCAAAAGTCGGTTCACCAACGCCTGCGGGCATGTTTTCGGGGTCTGCTGCCAGTTCTGCCAAAAGCGCTGCACGGTTCTGCCCGTCACGAAGGGGATCTCCAGGCGACAAATGCAAATCAGCGCTGTCGGCAATCCCTGCAGCGCGCCGAGCGATGTAGGCGGGGTCAAGCAGTGCGTCCATCGGTACATCAACGAAGTCTGGATCACCAAAGTACGCGTCCCGGTCGGCAAGGGAGAGTTTAAGAGCCTCGGCAATCAGGTGAACATATTTGTCGCTCGTCGGGTCGATATCCGCGATGCCGCGTTCTTCCAGAATCTTCAATACCTGCAGCAGGTATGGCCCCTGTCCCCATGGGCCGGTCTTGTGAACAGTGACACCATGGAAATCGGTATTTACGGTCCCTTCCCAGGTTGGAGACCAATCCGCCATGTCTTGCCCGGTCAGCAATCCGGTGCAGTGGTTCCCGCCACCATCCGCTTGCTCTGTCCGGTAGAATGCGTCGATAGCCTCCGCCACGAAGCCCTGATACCAGGCATGTTGCGCCGCCTCGATCTGCGCTACGCGGTCCGGTCCAACTGCTTCGGCTTCCGTCAGAACACGGCTGTAGGTCTCAGCAATCTGCGGCTGGGCCGAACGTTCCTGCGGTCGAGGCAGACGACCGCCAGGCGTCCAGACCTCTGCGGAATGGAGCCAATGATTGCGGAAAAGCGGTGCCGAAGCGTGGATCGACTCCGCCGCGCGGTGGGGCAGGGTGTAGCCGTTTGCTGCGTAGCCGATGGCGGGCTCCAGCACCTCTCGAAGGTGCATGGTGCCGCATTCGGCCAGCAGAGCCATCCATGCCCCGAAGGCCCCGGGTACCACGGCCGGGGCAAGACCCATGCCTGGCATCCGGTCGTAGCCCATGGCCCGCAGCCGCTCGATGGTCGCAGCGGCGGGGGCAACGCCCTGACCACACAGCACGCGCGGCTGATCCCATCCCTTCGCCTGGGCGATTATGGGCACCTCGCCGCCGGGCCCATTTAGGTGAGGCTCCACAATTTGCAGTGTAAAGCCGGTCGCCACGGCGGCATCGAAAGCGTTTCCGCCTTTTTCTAAGATGCCGAAGCCAACTGTCGAGGCGAGCCAATGCGTGCTTGTCACCGCTCCGAAAGAGCCACGGATTTCTGGCCGGGTGGTAAATGCCTGCGTCATGACACCCCAACGAATCTATTTGATCTCGATCAACTCGATTTCAAAGCGCAGGGTTTCATTCGGGCCGATTTCGCCGCCTGCACCTCGTTCACCGTAGGCAAGGTCGGCTGGGATCCAGACCTCATAGGTCTCCCCAACCTTCATCAGTTGCAGAACTTCAGTCCACCCCTTGATGACGCCTGTGACCGGGAAGGACGCCGGGCTGCCACGATCCCGGCTGGAATCGAACTTGGTGCCGTCGAGCAGTGTGCCGGTGTAGTGGGCGACAACAGTGTTCTCCAGCGTCGGGCTGCCGCCTCCCTCAACGGCTGTGATCACCCGGTACTGCAGGCCGCTCTCGGTGGTGGTTATGCCGTCCTTCGCTCCGTTTTCGGCCAGGAACGCTGCGCCGGCGGCTAGGTTCTCTGCCGCGGCTTTTTCCGCCTCTTCCAACGCACGTGCCTGGATGACTGTCGAAAGTTCCTGAAAGGCGGCCTGACCTTCTTCCATCGTTATGCGCGGCTCGTTGCCTGCGATACGATCCGTCAAGGCCTGAACCACCAGATTGAGATCGACATCTTCTGCCACGCCCAATTCGTCCAGATTGCGCAGAAGCTGCATTCCAAATGCGTAAGAGACAATTTCCTTTGTTCCTTCGGGCTTCGCCAGATCCTGAGCCTTGGCGGGCAGCATTGCCGGAAACATGACAGTTCCGGCCAAAAGAATGGCGGTAAGCGGCTTGCGCATCGGGTTCTCCCCTCGGGTTGGCGTCCCCATCGTCGGGGAAGCGTTTGCATACGATCGTCGTTTCCATCCGACAACCGCCCGGTGCGCGTGACCGGTCAACCTTTCGGGAATGGGAAGGGGCTAGGCCGCCGCTTCGATCTTGCGGCGCGTCACCATGCCGAACAGATCGCGCGGATCGTCAGGATCGGCCAGCATGTCCAGCGGCTGATAGAAAGGGTGGGCGTTCAATTGGCTATGCACATAACGCAGCGCTGAAAAATCCTCGATCGCGAAGCCGACGCTGTCGAACAGTGTGATCTGATCGGCAGCGGTGCGGCCCGGCACGTCGCCGTTCAAGACGCGCCAGATTTCTGTGACGGGGTGGTCTGCAGCCAACTGCTGGATCTCCCCCTCGACCCGGGTCTGCTCGGGAAACTCGACGAAGATATCAGATCGCAGCAGTATATCCCGGTGCAGTTCTGTCTTGCCCGGGCAGTCACCGCCAATGGCGTTGATATGAACACCCGGGCCAACCATGTTGTCGCCTAGGATCGTTGCGAATTGCTTGTCGGCGGTGCAGGTCGTGATGATGTCAGCGCCCTCCACCGCACCGGCCGCATCCGTGCACGAAACAACTTTCATGCCCAGCGCAGACAGGTTGCGTGCAGCTTTTCGGGTCGCCGCCGGATCAATGTCATAAAGACGTATCGTCTCCACGCCACACAGCGCGCGGAAGGCCAGCGCCTGGAACTCACACTGTGCCCCGTTTCCGATGATTGCCATCGTCTCAGCGTTCTTCGGGGCGAGATAGGAGCCAACCAGCGCAGAGGTTGCCGCCGTCCGCAGTGCTGTCAGCACCGTCATCTCCGACACCATCGCCGGATAGCCGGTGGCCACATCGGCCAGAACGCCGAAGGCGATGACTGTCTGGTGTCCGTCCCGGATGTTCTTGGGATGGCAGTTGACGAACTTGAAGCCATAGTGTTGATCGTCAGCGGTTGGCATCAGTTCGATCACACCATCGCGGGAATGGGCCGCGACGCGCGGTGTCTTCGTGAACTCGGGCCACCGTTTGATGTCCGCCTCGATCGTTCGCGCAATCTCCACCAGCATCCGCTCGACGCCGATTGTGTTGACCAGTCGCATCATGTTGTCGACGGAGACGAACGGCACGAAGGCCAATGGCGATGGTGCAGGGTTTTGCTGTGCAGATTTGGTCATGAGCGATAGCTCCCGGTTGGTCGGTCAAGGATTGTGCGACCAAAGAGACTTGCGACCAGATCGCAGATCAGGTGCGCCGTCCGGCCGCGTTCGTCGAGGAACGGGTTGAGTTCGACAAGGTCCAGCGAGGTCACAAGGCCACTGTCATGCAGCAACTCCATGATCAGATGCGCTTCTCGGAACGTGGCACCGCCCGGTACCGTTGTCCCCACGGCCGGCGCGATGCTGGGGTCCAGAAAATCGACGTCGAAGCTCACATGCAGGTGGCCATTTGCGGCCCTGACCCTTTCCAGGAACGCTTTCAATGGTCCTGCAACGCCAACCTCGTCAATGGTCCGCATGTCGATAGCTGTCAGCTCTCTGCCCGCGATGTGGCTGCGCTCTGCCGGGTCGACCGACCGCAGGCCCATCATCAGTATGTCGGCCGGGTTGACCGTCGCGTTGAGCGCAGGAAACGGGTCGAACCCGTTTGCGCCGGTGAAATAGGCGACCGGCACACCGTGAAGGTTTCCAGAGGTCGTCGTGTCCAGCGTGTGGATGTCGGGATGTGCATCCAGCCACAGGACGAACAGCGGCCTGCCCGCTTCCATCGCCCTTGCTGCCAGCGCAGGCACAGTCCCGGCTGAAAGCGTGTGGTCTCCACCCATGAAGATCGGCACATCGTCGGCGCGAACCATTTGAGGGGCTTCGCGCATCAGGGCTTCGATCCAGGCAGCAGCCTCGTCCAGATTACGCAACGCAGCGTTCTGGTGCTGCCGTGGTGCGACCGTTGTCAGCGCCAGATCGCCGAGGTCCTGAACATCGAGACCCTGAGACGTGAGTATACCAGCCAGACCTGCGGTCCGGATCGCGGCTGGCCCCATCAGGCAACCCGCTTGACTGGCACCGCATTGCATGGGAACGCCAAGAATTTGACACCTGTTTGCCATGCTCGGATGGCCCCCCGATCTTCTTTGACTCTCCTTTGATCCTGTCGTCCTGCACTGCGCCTTGGCAGTTGATTTATTGCGCATTATTGCCAATAATCTGAGCAAAGTGATAAGTCTATTGGGTGTTATGTATAAAAATCAGTTCGAAATGACACCGTTGGACCGGCGGATTCTTAAAGAGCTCACCGTTGACAGCAGGTCTTCAGTGACGCGTATGTCGGGTGTTCTGAACGTGTCGCGAAACACTGTTCGGGCTCGTCTTGACGCGCTGATCGCCTCTGGCGTCATCCGGCGCTTCACAATCGACGTGGCTGACATCGCACAGGACACGGTCAGGGCAATCACCACTATTCAGCTTGAAGGCTCGCTCTCTCGTCAGGTGATCAGCGCACTGAAGGCACTGCCAGAAATCACGGCACTGCATTCGACAAACGGCGCGTGGGACGTGGTTGCAGAGATCGAGGCAGATGATCTTGTTGCCATCGACACGACGCTCCGGCAGATCCGCGAAATTCCGGGCGTACTCAACTCGGAAACCAGTCTTCTGCTCGCTCCTGTTTGAATGACTCGCAACTAGAGCATTTTCCGATCAATCTGGTTCGTATCCAGAGTTCGTGAAGTAGTTTGCGCATTCGCTGGCGCTGAAGGAGTTGAGCGCCATGACGATTGCCGCTTCGAGGGCGTCAACGGTTCGTGCTGCAGCCTTTCGCAGGA
>JBCCMP010000247.1:0-7833 GCA_039026295.1 Pseudomonadota bacterium
GTACGAGTGCCATCGAACTGCTGATATTGAGCGCTTGCCAAACCGCTACCGGCGATAAACGAGCTGCTCTGGGGCTAGCCGGGGTAGCTGTACGAGCTGGGGCACGCAGCACGATTGCTTCCCGCAGTTTCCGCAAATGGGCCTGCGAGGCTCCGTCTGTACCGGTCTGACGAAGAACCGGCAGCAGACTATTCCACCGAAACCCAATTACCGCTGCCCGGTATGGGGGATCGGTTTGTGCTGGAGGTGACTGACCTGCCGACCGATATGTCGGCTGACCGACAGTCGGCACTTGATACCCTACTGCCCCACATCGCGAAGGCAGTGGAAATCGGCCATCCACGATCTGATCCCGGCCTTGTACAGATCGGCCTGTTGACGGCGATGGAGCGGTTGCGCATCGGTCTTGCCGTCCTCGACAGGCATGGCGGCGTCGTTGCCGCAAATGAAGAGTTCAGGAGGCAAAGCGAGGCTATAGGTGCGATGCGAATTGATCCATCCGGGCGGTTGCATCTGCGCGCCGAAGCGCATCGTGCGGCGCTGTCCGAAGCTTTAGGGCAAACGGCCGATGCGCATTCCGTCCCCCAGGCACTGAGTCAGGACGCGCTGATCGCTTATGGGAAAGAAGAAGACACGGTTCTTTGTATAAAGATCGCTCCGCTGATCCGCAGTGACGGCTTTGGGAAAACGGGCGTGGACGGCGTTCTGGTCTACAGTGTGGATTCGTCGAAACCGCTGTCGTTTGACGCAGCGGCTATCTCGCAGGCCTTTGGTCTGACAGGGACAGAGGAACTATTGGCGACGCTGCTGGCCGATGGCATGACGAATGCGCAGATCGCCGAGCGGCGAAACCGAAGCGTTGCGACGATCAACGTTCAGGTGAAATCGCTTCTGGCCAAGACAAATTCGGCCAACAGGACGCAGCTTGTGCGACTGATGACGAACTTCGGATCCGGTCTTTGGGCTCTTGATCCTGTCAGCCCTTCGGGTTTGGCGGATCCGGCGCACTGAACCCGGACCTTGATCCTGCGGTTGGCAGCATTTCCGGGAAGGCACTGCAGAAACCCGGTGCATCAGTCGGGCGCATCAATCGGGCACATCGATCGTGCAATGCCCTAATCCGTTTGGGTGATGCAACGCCTGGGGCGGACCTACAACGTAATCGCACCGCATATTGACGACTGGAATTCGAGATGAACGTGATTGACTGCCCGACACCAAACATTTCCGCCAACGCATCGCCGTCGCTTGACCCGGAATCGCCACTCTACAACCGGTATACCGGTCTCCGTGTCGGGATTGCCCGATCCGACGCGGACCTCTCGGCAGTCTATCATCTGCGATACCAGGCCTATCTGGCGCAGGGCGCCATAGAGCCAAAGCCGGTGGCGCGATTCATCGATCGTTATGATCTGACCCAGACGGCGTTGCAGCTGATGGTGACTGAGCATGGCCGCCTTGTGGGTGCGCTGCGTCTGGCCTTCCAGCCGCCCACGGGGGTCGGTATCGCGGACTACCCAAGTTCGCCGGAGTTCATCGTGTTCCCGGATGTTCTGGACCGCCTGGATTACCGGGACCGGCCCATCTCGTCGGGCTCGCGCCTGTGCATCGAGGATGGTCATCCCAAAAGGTCACAGATTGCGCTGCTTCTGATGATGGCGCTGATTTACGGATCCTATGGTGCCGGTGCAGGCTGGGGTATTGCGTCGGCCCGCGGGTCGCATGTCGCCTTTTATCGGCGGATCCTGATGATGGACCCGATGTGCGACGAACGTCCGATGCCGGGTCTCAACCTGACCTATCGCCTGATGGCAACCGACGTCATGGCGCATCTTCAGACCCGGCTGTCGAAGGTGCCGACCGATTGCCGATGGTTCTTCGAGGCAGCGCATCCGACCTGGGGTCAGGATGTGCGCGATGCCCTGCCAACAATTGCGAGAGGAGAGCCGGCATGGGCGGCATGAGTCTTACCGATATGCTGGCGGGTGTTTCGCTTCTGGCCGTGCTGGGCGTCTTCGGAGCAATCACGCTGGCGTCGTTCCGCCATTTCGCGCGGGACCGCGACTCCATGGGGATGAAGCTGATCCGGGTGCTCAGTCTGACCGGCACCTTGGGATTAACCGGGCTTTCAATCTGGCAAAGCGGACCTTTTCCGATGCTGGCAATCGTTGCCCTGTTGTTCGCCGGTCTTTCGTGGCGGATCCTTACGCTGGCCTTGCAGGCAACAGATCCCGGAACGCTGGACGTCGCCTTTACCGGGACCGGGCCGGATGAACTCGTGACGTCGGGCATCTATGCCCAGATCCGCAATCCGCTTTATTCGGCCTACATCGTCTACTGGGCCGCCTGGGTGCCGCTGACCGGCTTCCACTGGATCAGCGTGTTGGTGCTGATGGGGTTTGTCGGACTGTATGTTCTGGCCGCTGTGCAGGAAGAGGCGTTCCTGCGCCGCAGCCACGGCATTTCATATCAGATGTACGAGGCGAACACGGGCCGCTTCTTGCCCCGGATTTTCTGACGGCCGTGCGGTGTCTTCACGCATTCGCGTGAGCAAACTCCCAATAGAGTTCGCGGGCGCGCCGGGTGACAGGCCCGTATTCAAGCTCTCTGTCATCGAAGCGGATGACCGGCATCACCTTCTGGGCGTTGCCGGTCGAAAATATCTCGTCCGCCTCGCGCAGCTGCGGGAGGGTGATCGTCGTCTCGACCGCTTCGATACCTGCCCCGCGCAACAGCTTGAGGACCCGCTGGCGGGTGATCCCGTTCAGAAAGGTTCCGTTGGGTGCCGGGGTCATGGCAACCCCGTCCTTGACCATCCAGATGTTCGCGGTCGCCGTCTCAGCCACATTGCCCAGCGGATCGAGTGAGATCGCATTGTCAAAGCCCCTTGCGCGCGCCGACCGCAGCATCCGCGCGTTGTTCGGGTAGAGACAGGCGGCCTTCGCGTTGGTCGGAGCCATGGTGTACATCGGCCGGGTGAATTCCGTGATCGTTACGGAAATGCCGTTCGGTGCGGGCATTGCAATGTCTTCGAGGCACATCGCGAAGGCGGTGCTGTCAGGATCGGCCATCACCATGGACGCATTGGCATTGCGCGACCACATCATCGGGCGCACGTAAAGTTCTGCATCACCGGAATATTTCGCGATGCCCTCGCGTGCTATTTCAAGGATCTCTCCGTCCTGCATGACCTTGTTCAGACCCATGACATCTGCGCTGGCGTTCACGCGCGCGCAGTGGAGGTCGAGATCCGGCGCGGTTCCTTCAAAAGCGCGCGCGCCATCAAAGACCATTGTCCCTTGCCAGGCCCCGTGATCGGCAGCGCCCATGATCGGGAAGTTGCCCTGATGCCAAGAGCCTTCGAACCACGTCCAGATTGTCTTGCCGAATGCCATTTGGCCCCTCCCTGAAGTCGCGGCAGCTTTCGCATGGGGGGCGGCAAAAGAAAAGGTCTGCTGGCCGGTCGCGGCGATCCTGACCTAGAGCCCGTGGGACGCCGCCAACACCTCGCGCAGGATCGCAATGCCGGGGGCAATCTTCTCGGAGTCGATCGACGAGAATCCCAATCGAAAGTGACGTTTTCCGTCTGCGGGATCATCGTAGAACGCACCGCCCGGCTCGATAATGATCTCCCGCTCTTGAGCGGCCCCGGCGAGCTTGTCGGAATCCAGTGTCTCGGGACCTGTCAGCCAGTAAGAGGAGCCGCCAAAGATCGGCTCTTCCGCCCAACCGGGGAAGTGTGTGCTCAGCGCATCGCGCATCGCTTCCCATCTGGTCCGGTAGACGCGGTGGATCCGCCGGACCAGCACATCAAAATGCCCGTTTGCCAGAAACAGCGCCGCTGCGCGCTGATTGTTGCCGGGCGGATGGCGCAACATCAGGCGGCGCAGCGCCCTGAGTTCCGCAATGAGGTCGCCATCAGCGACGATAAAGCCAAGGCGGAGGCCTGGCATAAGCGATTTCGAGAAACTGCCGACGTAGACAACCCGACCGTCCTTATCCAACGATTTCAATGCTGGATGTGGTTTCCCGGCATAGTTGGTCTCGAACTCGTAGTCGTCTTCGATGATGATCTGATCGCGGGCGCGTGCCTCGTCCAGAAGCGCTTGGCGCCGCTCGATGCTCATCGTCACCGTCATCGGAAACTGGTGCGACGGGGTCGCGAAGATCAGATCAACGTCGTCAAGCTGGTCTTCGAACGCCATACCGTCAGGACCAACCGGGACGGTTTTGATCTTCGGCGTGCGCAGCGCGCAGATGTTTCGAAGATCAGGATAACCGGGGTTCTCAATCGCAACGCCGGTAGACCGCCCCACCAGCAACGCGGCAATCAGATAGAGCGCGTTCTGCGCGCCAAGGGTCACCAGGATCTGGCTGGGCGCCGCCTTGATGCCCCGCAGCGGCAGAATGCGGCGCGCGATTTCTTCGACCAAAAGCGGGTCATCAGCAGAGAAACGATCTTCGGTCCACGCATCGATCCAGCGTTTGCCCATGGCCTGCCGGACGCAATCGCGCCATTCGGCTATCGGAAAAACGGCCGTGTCGACCTGCCCGTAAACGAAGGGATAGGTTGCCTTTTGCCAGCCATCCGGCTTGATGAGATTGCGCTGCGCGCCCGGGTTCTTGGCAAGTCGGGGGGCCCAGTCGATCTGGCCGCCGGAATAGGCCGTGACCTCCGGCCGGTCCGTCATGCCATCGATGGCGGTTTCATCCACATAAAAACCGCTGCGCTCACGGCTGGCGAGGAAACCTTCGGCGACCAGAGCCTGATAGGCGAGCGTCACCGTGTTGCGACTGACCGAAAGGCGGCTGGCCATCGCGCGAGTGGACGGCACCGGGTCCCCGGGAGCAAGCTGACCGATCCGGATTGCATCGATCAGCGTTTCGCGGATCTGCGCCTGGAGGCTGGCCGTTTGACCGCGTTCCAGATGATAAAGCGCATCGCGCATTCAGCCCCCCAGATGACCATCCATATCTGGCCGCGACGGCCGGACAAACTGGTCCTATCATGGTGCCAAAAGCAGCACCACCGTTAAGAAGATATGGGGCCAATTCAGGGCGGGGCAATCAGGTTGGGGCAGATGTCGACATCAAGATGCGACATAAGCCATGGGACCTTTAGCCATGCGTCGTTGGCCTTGTCAGTCGGGATCCCGGTTTTCCCATTTCTGAAGTATCTTTCGATAATCAGGTTTGGGTGCCTTCGCGGCCGGTTTCTGAACGGCGACTCGATTAACTGTGTATTTCAGGAGGTTCGCTTCAAATGCAAGATTGAAGCCCATCGCAAAGTAGAAGACGAGGCCCAGGACGATCACCAGGATCGAGATTGGAAACGCCTCAACCACGACCACCGGGATCGGCGGTGCAATATCGGCGACGAGGCCGAACACTGCCGAGAGCACAAAAACGAACACCGATCCGGCGCAGATGCGCACAAGAAACAGCAGCCAATCGTGATGGGGATCAGAGGTTCTTTTACCGTAGCTACCAAAGGCACTGTCGCCAAGGCCATGATCGCCACGGCGGCAGAGCGAAGGAACGTACGGAACCGTTCCCAGATCGCAGACCAGGGAATTTGGTTTTCATCGACGTTGACGTTGCCGACGAGCACTGTTGCGCCGCGCACTGAGTTTTCCGTGTAGTCCAGCCCGAAACCTGCAATCCAGAACAGGATCTGCAAGATCACTAGCACCAGCGCCGAGGCCTTCGTGGCTGACCAAAACGACGGTTGGCGGCTGAGCATTTGCAACCGGCACAAAGCGACGGCATACCGCGCGGCCTGAACCCAAATGATCGTTAGCGCAAACACCGCGACCAGAAGGGACGCGCAAAGTGTCAGGATTCCCCCGAAGCCAGGGACAAACACTAACCATGGTACAACAAATCCCTGCACCGCAAACCAAATTATAAATACCAATGCTGCAATCGGCACCGTAAAAATACCAACCACAAAGCCAGGCCATAATGACATAAAGAATGATTTTGAAACGATCTTGAGCATAATTATTTTACCCCGCCACCCTGAAGATTTACATTGACTGATTTTTTTATTATAATATCTAAGTTTATTTATATTGATTTCAAGATTTGATCCGGGCGTCGCCGCCGGAACTGCAAGGCACTGCCAGGTCCGCGATGTGCATATTCATCTTCCGTTTACGGGCCGTCGCACAGTGTGCCTTGATGTTGCCGACCATTCTCGACGCGATTGACTGTTACCGAACGGACTTGTTGTCCGAGGCGCCGTTCTGGCGCGGCCACCTGCCGTTTGCCGGTGTTATTGTTGCGGCCCTTCGGCCCAGGCGGATTGTGGAACTTGGGGTGCAGCACGGCGACTCGCTGTTTACATTTGCCGAGGCGATGCGCCGTTACGGTGCAGCGGACGGGACCGTTCTGGGCATCGACGCCTGGGAGGGTGACGCCCATGTCGGGGTGCAGCAGGACTGGGTGCATGCGCGCGTTGCGTCGCGGGCGGTTCAGTTCCCGAATGTCAGGCTGGTTCGATCACGCTTCGAGGACGCGCTGGCGGAAATTCCGAATGAAAGCATTGATCTGATCCACCTGGATGGTGGTCATGCGGAGCAGGACGTTCGCGAAGATCTGGCAGCGGCGCTGCCCAAGCTGGCGCCAAAAGGTGTCATCCTTATGCATGACATCACGGCGTTCTGTGGGGGTTTCGGGGTCTTCACCGTCTGGCAGGAACTTGCCGCCGCGCATCCGAACATGGCCTTTGCCCATTCGGCAGGCCTGGGCCTTCTATGCCCTAAAGGCGTCAACACGGATGTGGAGCCGATGCTGGAGGACGCAGTGCTGATGCCTCGGCTATTCGCAGCCTTGGGACACCGCGTTCTGCTCGCCAATTCGACGCCGGATCAGATCGCGAGAGCGGAAAAAATAGGCAGGATACCCGCACCGCCGGGCTTTACCCCCTCTGCTGCCTTGGAGAAGGCAATGGTGAGCGCCCGCTGGTGATGTATCGGCAAGGGCGTGGTGCCCGCTACAGGACGTATTGAAGCCGTGCACCTGCCGTTGAAAGTCCGACCCTCTTCGACCAATTCCTTGAAAACCAGACGGGCGAAGACAGAGCCCTTCACGTCTGTTGCGCGCATGTCAGAAACGCATGTTCTTTCAGCCTGCGCATCGATCCGTTCTCATATCACTTGAATCCCCAGATCAACGCGCATTTCCATTGGGCACGCAGGAGGGGCTGATACGCTCCGGAGGTGTCGGTCCTGCGCAGCAACGCTTGATGGGTGAAGATGCGCCGCGCTGACATGTCCAAAATCTACTGGCAGGCCACGTCGATCTCGGACCTAAATCACGTATTCCCGCATTCACGATAAAATGCGGATTCTGATTTCAGGTCATTCAACATCGTGGCCCCCGCGCAATCCCGGTGATGATAAGCGATGGAAAGAGCATTCCGATAAATGTTCGGCGAGCTGTGCTTTCTTGTGAAAAGCAATGAAATTGTATGCAATGCTCACCGGCGAGACGTGGTTCCCGGGGTTGGGATTCACTGGACCTATGTGCACCGGTTCCCGCCGTTAATGGTTGGCGCCAGGGGCGGTGCGCCCACGGCTGGAAGGATTGCGACATGCACGACATCAATATTGGCGACGCGGCCCGCGCGAACTCTCTTGAAGAGCACTGGATGCCGTTTACCGGCAACCGGGATTTCAAGGATAATCCCCGCTTGCTGGTTAAGGGCGAAGGCATCTATTACACCGACCACAAGGGCGGCACGGTGATTGACGGGTCTTCCGCCCTCTTCTGTTCCCCTGCGGGCCATGCACGGCCGGAGATTGCCGAGGCGGTCTACAAGCAGTTGCA
>JBCCMP010000248.1:0-7821 GCA_039026295.1 Pseudomonadota bacterium
CCGGAAGTCCCCCCGATCTGGGACGCCGCTCCGGCCTGGTGAGACCCTCAACATCAGGGCGAGTTCCGAAGGTGTAACCAAACGAAAGGCATCGGCCACGGCTACGATCAGTCAACTGGGCGAAGGAAAGGAAAGGGAGTTGTACGTGATACGCGTGGATTACGACGTCCTTTCTCCCCGGATATTCCAACGTCTGATCGGGGGAATGCAGGCTCTGCCGGAACCCGCGTCACATATCGAAATCCTTGAGCAGGACATTCCGATGCGCAGGATCAGCCGCGAGACTGTCGAGGCCGAGGTTCCGGTCCTGCCGGGGCACTGTGTCGGGCACTTTCCCGACTACCCGGCCCTGCCTGTCGCCAAGGTCATGCATCTCTTGTCCAACCTGGCAGGCGAGCATCTTTCAGCTCTGCTTGGGATCGCGGATCTGAAGTTTGAAGTGCGCGGCGCCGAGGTGATGGCAGAGAGACTCGCGCCCGCAGGCAGCCACGTTCGGATCCTTTCGACCTATCTTGGGCCAGGTTCGGATGACGCTCACAGATTCAGGTGTGAAGCGCGGATTCCAGAGGGCATTTGCGGGACCATGGACCTGACCCTAATCGAAGTGCAACCGACCTAACGCCGTGCAAATGCCGCCCAGTCGGGCACGCGCGGCACCCTGACCGCCAGCATCGGCTTCAGCAGGGGCGAGGCGAACCGGTTCAGATCCAGCGCCTCGTGCACGCCCACGGTCTCCGACCCGTTGATCTGTGTCTGTACTGCCGCGCGGGAATAAAAGGGCGCGTGCAGCATGGGCGTCACCTCCCGCGGCCTGTACCCCGGATCGGCCCGGGTTTCCCGCCGCACCAGCCAGAGATTGCGGTTGAACCGGGTCTTGGGCGGGGGCGCATCGACGATCTTCGCCGCGCCGTCCGGGCCAAAGTGGAGCGCCTTGGCCAGGGTCGTCCCGTCCCGCCGCTCGGCATCGTAGAACGCCATGGTCCCGTCCGGGACCGGATACCGTCCCCAGGTCCAGTAACTGAAGTCATCCTCCAGTGCGCGCGTCCCGAAATTGGCGTCGAAATAGCCATGCCCCGACCACTGCCAGCGCGCCCGGTTCAGATCCACCTCGATCCGCGCCGTCGGGGCAAAGGGGCGCCAGATATGGGTGCCGTCCGATTTCAGCGGCATCTCGACATCCGTCAGCCCGGCAGGTTTCAGCCGGATCTGCCCCTTCAGGTGGCTGACGATCGGGTTCGACCATTCGTCGACATCGATGATCAGTTCACCGCCCCGCCATTCCAGCGCCGACGGGCCGACCTGAAACCGCTGCGGGGCCAGTTTCAACGCCCCGACCCCCCGTTCGGTCATGGTGAACCGCCCGCCGGGGCCATAGAGCGCGACATTGATGCAGACATGGTCGTGCGGCCTGCGCCGCCCGTACCAGCGATACCAGGGCGAGAAGACCGATCCTATGAAGGCGATGACCGAGACGCCGTAGCGGCCGCAGTCGGAAAGCCCGTCGACATACCACCAGGCATAGCCGTCCGGCGGGACCGCGAGGTCGAAGCACGGTCCGTCAAGATCGCCTCGGCCGCGAGCCGTCCGGAGGTTGCAGCCATCGGCAGTCCCGCCCCCGGATGCACCCCGCCCCCCGCCAGATAGAGGCCCGGGATCCGGCTCCGCACCACCGGGCGCTGGAAGCTCGCCATCATCCCATGCGGGCTCCGCCCGTACAGGGAACCGGCCGAGCCCGGGAAGCGCGCCGCGAAATCGTGCGGTGTCGTCAGATTGATCCGCTGAGGTTCGGCGTCGAAGTCCAGCCCGCGCCGGGACAGTGTCTCGAAAGTCCGTGTCAGACATCCCCGGAACTCCTCTCGTGGTCGGCCATCGCCGTTGGTGACGGGGGCCGCATTCATGATGATCTCGAACCGCTCCGGCCCGTCTGGGGCAAGGCCCACGCCCCGATCCTGCGCGCAGACATAAAGGGCAGCATCACCGGGCATCTCGCCATCCGTTACCGCGGCGAACTCGGACTGGTAATCGTCGTTGAAGAAGACGTTGTGATGGGACAGATCGGCACCCCCGGGGCGCGCGGCAAAGGACCAGACATAGGCCGACAGGGACCGGGGCCTGACACCCTTGGCGGTCACCGCATCGCCGACATCCGGGCCCAGCAGGCCAAGGCGCAGCGCGGCAGGATCGCCGTTGAAGACCACTGTCCACGCCGCCTCCCGGCCGTCATCGCGGAAAATCACGTCAAAGCCTGCGCCGGTCGGCCGAACACGCTCTACCGCGCGGCCATAACTGAACCGCACGCCCAGATCCGCCGCAGCCTTTGCCACGCCCGCCGCCAGAGCGGCCATGCCGCCTTCGACGCGCCACACCCCGGCGGCTTCTGCCTGCCAGATCAGCGACAGCAGGGCCGGGGACTGATAGGGCGATCCCCCCACATAGGTTGCGTACCGCCCGAACAACTGCCGCAGGCGCGGGTCGCGGAATGCCCCGGCCAGCGCCCCGGCCATCGTCCGGCCCGGCATCAGCCACGCCGTCATGCCCGGCGCCCGCAGGCAGGCCGCCAGAATCCCGCCCATGTCCGGTTTGGCCGATTGCATCACCGGGCGTTCAAAGGCCCGGAACATCTCGCCCGTCCGCGTGTGGAAGGCGTTGAAATCGGCCTCGGCCCTGGCCCCGCCGAAATCCCGCACGGCGGCCGCGCTCGCTTCCATATCGGCAAACAGATCCAGCGACGCGCCATCCGGCCACCAGTGACGCGCCAGCAGGGGTTCCTGCACCGTTGTGACATAGTCTGCCATGGCCAATCCGGCCTCGGCGAACAGGTTCTCGAAAACCGGGCGCAGGGTCATCACCGTGGGCCCCGCATCGACCGGCCCGGCATCGCTGGGAACCGTGCGCAACTTGCCGCCCGGATGATCCGCCGCCTCGACCACGTGGACCGCGTGTCCGGCCCCTGCCAGTCGCAGCGCGGCGGACAGTCCGCCGATCCCGGCGCCGATCACCAGGACAGTTTCGTCAGTCGGGGCTCCGCCCATCTCGTCTCCGTCGCTTGTCAAGCGATGTTGACATGTGGTCACAGGTGTGTCCACTCTTATGCACACTCAGAATGTCATCTAAAAATGACACTCAAGAGACCCGGAGGATGGCCGCCATGGCAAAAGCCACAACACCCGCTGCCACGACAGCTGTCGCCAAAAAACCAGTCATTAGGAAATCAGTCATCAAGAAACCGATCATGAAGAAACCTCAGGACCGGATCGACCGCGCCGTGCGCATGGCGATCGGCCGCACGCAGCGCAGGCCCGCCCCGCCCAAGCTGGCGGCGGCGCTTGAATATGCGGTTCTGCCGGGCGGTGCCCGGGTCCGGCCGATGCTGACGCTCTCGGTGGCGCGGGCCTGCGGCGATGATCGTCCCGGCCTTGCCGATGCGGCGGCGACCTCGCTCGAACTGATGCACTGCGCCAGCCTCGTTCACGATGACCTGCCGTGCTTCGACGATGCCGATATGCGGCGTGGCAAGCCGTCGGTGCACAAGGCTTTCGGCGAAGAGATCGCTGTTCTGGTCGGCGACACCCTGATCATTCAGGCGTTCGAGACGCTTGCCCTCTCCGCGACCGAAGACTGTGCCCGCGCCGCAGGTCTGATTTCGGCCCTGGCCGATGCAACCGGCTCGCCGCACGGGATCTGTGCCGGTCAGGCATGGGAAAGCGAGAAGACCGTTGATCTGGCCGCCTATCACCGGGCGAAGACCGGGGCGCTCTTCACGGCGGCGACGCGCATGGGCGCATTGGCGGCCGGTGCTGATGCGGGCGAATGGGAAGAACTGGGCGCCCGGATCGGCGAGGCATATCAGGTGGCCGACGACCTCCGCGATGCGCTGCTGGACGAGGAACAACTGGGCAAGCCCGCCGGCCAGGACGCCGTGCACGAGCGGCCGAATGCCGTCACCGAGTACGGCATTCCCGGCGCGGTGCGGAAGCTGAACGATTCGCTCTCGGCGGCGATCACCAGCATTCCGGCCTGCCCGGGCGAGGCGGAACTCTGCGCACTGGTGCGCATGCAGGCACAGCGCCTGATGCCGGATACACCGCAGACCCGGGCACTGCAGGAACAGGCGGCCGGATAGCGCCGTGACCGATATCGGCCATCCCGGCCGCGTCGGGCCGCTGTCCCGCCTGATCGAGCGCTTTCATGCCTGGCGACTGGACAAGATCGCCTCGCCGGATTTCCAGCGCTGGGCGGCGAAGTTTCGCCTGACACGGCCCTTTGCCCGGCACGATTCCGAACGGCTCTATGATCTGGTTGCAGGGTTCGTCTATTCGCAGACGCTGCTTGCCTGCACCGAGCTCGGGGTGCTTGAAACCCTGCGAAACAGCCCGCAATCGGCCGAAGCGCTCGGCGACCGCAATGATCTGCCCGCAGACCGCATGCGCACACTCTGCCAGGCCGCCTCTGCGATCGGTCTGATGGTCCGGCTGCCCGATGACACCTATCGGCTTGGCAATCTGGGCGCTGCGGCGGTCGGCGTGCCGGGGCTTGATCGCATGATCCGCCATCACAAGGTTTTCTTCCGCGATCTTGCAGATCCCGTCGCCTTGCTCAGGCGAGAGACAGACACCGAGCTTTCCCGGTTCTGGCCCTATGTGATGGGCGAAGCGGAAGCCCGCGACCACGAGATCGCCGCCGAATACTCGGACCTGATGGCAACCTCTCAGGAACTGGTGGCGGAAGAGACGCTGGACGCGGTCCCCCTCACCGGGATCGCCCGCCTTTTGGATGTAGGCGGGGGCACAGGCGTCTTTCTGGAGAACGTGGCTGCGCGCTATCCAGAGATGGAACTGCATCTGATGGATCTGCCCGCCGTCATCGACGCGGCGCGGGGCAGGCTGCCCGCCTCTACCCGCATCACCATGACCGGCGGCAGCTTTCTCGACGACCGGCTGCCTGCCGGTGCCGATGGGATCTCCTTGATTCGCGTGCTCTACGATCACGATGACCCGACCGTGGAAATGCTGCTGGGCCGGGTCTTCGATGCGCTTCCGCCCGGCGGCAGGGTGATCGTGTCCGAGCCGATGTCGGGCGGGTCCAGGCCCTCGCGCGCCGGGGACGCGTATTTCGGGTTTTACACGATGGCGATGACCACCGGGCGCCCGCGGAGCGCGGCACAGCATCTGGAACTGCTGTCTGCAGCCGGTTTCACCGGCCTCCGCGCGCACAGCACAGCGCGTCCGTTTCTGACCAGCGCGGTCAGCGGTCGGAAGCCCGAAGTGTAAACTTTGATTTACTGTCTAATCTAATTGACATTCCCGACAGTCAACTTAATCTGACACTAATGACGCGCTGACCGCCGGACTTGAATCGGGTGGCCAGAATGACCAAGGAGCGCGAGAGGGGATGCAGACCACCGCCGTCGTCCTGACAGGCCCAAAAGGTCTCTCTCTGCAGCCGGTACCACTGGTGCCCGGCGCATCCGGCGACGTCGTGGTCGACATCCGTTACTCGGGAATCTCGACCGGAACTGAAAAGCTGCTCTGGTCCGGCACGATGCCGCCGTTCCCCGGCATGGGATATCCGCTCGTCCCCGGTTACGAGGCGCTCGGCGAAGTGGTCGAGGCGGCAGAGGACACCGGTTTCAGCGCTGGCGACCGTGTTTTCGTGCCCGGCGCGAACTGTTTCGGCGACGTGCGCGGTCTGTTCGGCGCAGCCTCGGCGCGCGTCGTAACCGCACCTGAGCGCCTCGTGGCGCTGGACCCGGCAACGGGGCCAGAGGGGGCATTGCTCGCGCTGGCAGCGACAGCCTGGCACGCGATCACCCCGCAGAGCCGTCCCGATCTGATCGTTGGCCACGGTGTTCTGGGTCGGCTGCTGGCCAGGGTCGCGACGCTCCACGGCTCGGCGCCGGTCGTCTGGGAAACAGACCCGGCCAGGCGTGCCGGGGCGCAGGATTATCCGGTTCTCGACCCGGGGACCGATTCGCGCCGCGACTACGGCGTGATCTTCGACGCCACCGGAAAGGCCGGACTTTTGAACGACCTGATCGGGCGCATCGCAAAGGGCGGCGAGATCGTATTGGCCGGGTTCTATCCCGACCCTGTCAGCTTTGCCTTCCCGCCTGCCTTCATCAAAGAGGCGCGGCTGCGCATCGCGGCAGAATGGACGCGGGACGACATGACCGCGACGGTGCGCGCGGTGAACGACGGCAGGCTCAGCCTTGATGGCCTGATCTCGCACACGGCCCACGCCTCTGACGCCGTCGCGGCCTACCAGACCGCATTCACGGACTCAGCCTGTACCAAAATGCTTCTCGACTGGGAGGGGATGGCATGACACCCGACGGTTCCGACGCCCCCATCATCACTGAAGACGGCTATGCGCGCCTGCGCGCCGAGGCTGCGATCGAGCCTGACGCGCCGATCGAGACGGAAGTCACCAAGGACACGCAGATCATCGCGATCTACGGCAAGGGCGGGATCGGCAAATCGTTCACCCTGGCCAATCTCAGCCACATGATGGCGGAACTTGGAAAGCGCGTCCTGCTGATCGGCTGCGATCCGAAGTCCGATACCACCTCGCTGCTCTTCGGCGGCAAAGCCTGCCCGACGATCATCGAGACCTCGACGGCGAAGAAGCTGGCCGGGGAAGAGGTCAAGATCGGCGACGTCTGCTTCAAGCGCAACGGGGTCTTCGCCATGGAGCTGGGCGGCCCGGACGTTGGTCGCGGCTGCGGCGGGCGCGGGATCATCCACGGGTTCGAACTGCTTGAGAAGCTGGGCTTCCACGACTGGGACTTCGACTATGTGCTGCTCGACTTCCTGGGCGACGTGGTCTGCGGCGGCTTCGGTCTGCCCATCGCCCGCGACATGGCGCAGAAGGTGATCGTTGTCGGATCGAACGACCTGCAGTCGCTCTATGTCGCCAACAATGTCTGCTCGGCCGTGAAATACTTCCGCGGGCTCGGCGGCAATGTCGGCGTTGCGGGCATGGTCATCAACAAGGACGATGGCGCGGGGCAGGCGCAGGCTTTTGCCAAATCCGTCGATATCCCCGTGCTGGCGAGCATCCCGGCAGATGACGATCTGCGCCGCAAATCGGCATCTTACGAGATCGTCGGAACCAACGACACGCAATGGGGCGCGCTGTTTGGCGAGTTGGCCGACAACGTTGCCTGGGCCCCGCCAACCCATCCCGAGCCGCTGGATCAGGACGGGCTTCTAGCCTTGTTCGACGGCAAGGATACAGGTGCTGATTTCGTGCTGGAACCGGCCACCGACGAGGACATGCGGGGCAAGAACTACCTGCCGAAGCTCAGTCTGGAGGTTGTCTATGACGACGCCTGAAGACGAGCCGCTGGTCGGCAAGGACCGCCAGACCTGGCAGGACCGCCCGGCCCCCGGCCCGCGCGGCGGGCAGTCGGACCGTGAAGACGAGAAGGAAAGACTCGCATCCCACCTGTGGGGAGAACCGGAGGACGAAGATGCTTGACCTCGACGCTCTGGAACAGATCGACGCCGGTTTGCCCGTGGACGGTCCCGCCGCGCCGCGGGTCCAGCCAGCCCGCGTACCGGTGACAAAGGCCACCGCAATCCCTGAAGACGCGGTCGCACGCTGCCCGCATCTTGCACGGGTCGCCGCCGAATGACCGACGAAGTCCGCTACGACCGTTCTGCCGAAGCAGAGGCCATCACCGGGACCGCGCTCCCCGATGAGCCGTCTGACGGCATGGGTTGTCACGCGGGTGCGGATCAGATGCAGGCAGCAGCCAGGTCCGCTGGTCAGTCCGAACTGCTGGACAAGTTCGCAAAAGACTACCCTCAGGGGCCGCAC
>JBCCMP010000249.1:0-7809 GCA_039026295.1 Pseudomonadota bacterium
GCGAGGATCGGTCCGGCAAGCAGCATTCCCACCGCAGCCAGGTGCAACACCCGTTCGATGGTCATGGTCCGCCGCGTCCGTGCGGGCCGCGCGTTTGCTAGAATGCTTGCGTCCGTCAAACCAACCTGCCACCCGCAGCGGTGCCGTTACGCAGCGCAAGAGGCACGCCCGACACTTCAACTGTTGCGAAACTACATCAGTTTTTTGCCGCGTGTGACTGGAATGTCAAGTTCCCGAATTTTTTTACGCAAAGTATTTCGATTGATGCCGAGCAGATCCGCCGATTTAAGCTGATTGCCGCGTGTTGCAGCAAGGGTGAGAGCAATGAGCGGCAGCTCGACCTCGCGCAGAACCCGGTCGTAAAGGCCCGGCGGCGGCAGCGTGTCGCCATGCCGCGCAAAGTAACGTTCCAGATGCGCCTCGACCGCGCCGCTGAGGCTGCCGCCTGCAGGCCCATCTATGGTCGGAAGCGTTGATTCGGACTGCGCGTTCAGCTCGGTTTCGATGATTTCCGGTCCGATCTGATCATCCGGACAAAGCACTGCGAGCCGACGCATCAGATTTTCAAGCTCGCGGACGTTGCCGGGCCAGCCGTGCGATTTAAGCCCCTCGAGCGCATCGGTGGAGAGGGTTTTGCGCGACAAACCTTCCTGTTCGGCGCGGCGCAGGAAGGAACGCGCGAGATCCGGGAGATCGCCGATCCGCTCGCGCAGTGGTGGCAGGCGGACCGGAACCACATTCAGGCGATAGAACAGATCCTCGCGGAACCGGCCTTCGGCGATAAGATTCTTCAAGTTCTGATGCGTTGCAGCGATGATGCGCACATCCGCTTGCCGCGACGACCGACCACCAACCGACGTGAATTCGCCCTCTTGCAGGACGCGAAGAAGGCGCGTCTGCGCCTCTGGCGGCATGTCGCCGATCTCGTCCAGGAACAGAGTGCCGCTTTGTGCCTGTTCAAACTTTCCCGCGGCGCGTTCCGTGGCGCCTGTGAATGCCCCACGCTCGTGGCCAAAGAGTTCGGATTCGATCAGTTCGCGGGGGATCGCCGCCATGTTAATGGCGACGAACGGGCCGCGGGAGCGTTTGCCGAAATTGTGCAACGCCCTGGCGACCAGTTCCTTGCCTGTCCCGCTCTCGCCGCTGATCATCACGGTCAGGTCCGTATGCATCAGGCGCGCCATTATGCGGTAGACCTCTTGCATCGCGGGCGAGCGACCGATCAACGGCAGGTTCTCTTCCGGCCTTTCCGTCTCTTCCGGTTCTGCTGCCTTGGTCTTGGATTCCAGACCGCTCTGAACAAATCCGAGCAGTTCCTTCAGGTCGAAGGGTTTGGGAAGGTATTCGTAAGCGCCAACTTCTGCGGCCCGGATCGCGGTCATGACGGTATTCTGGGCGCTCATTACGATGATCGGAAGGTCGGGGCGCTTGCGACGAATTGCCGGTAGAAGGTCCAAAGCATCGCCATCCGGCATATGGACATCCGTGACAATGATATCGCCCTCGCCTTCCTCAACCATGCGCCAAAGGGCATTTGTAGACCCGGTCGCGCGCACGCGGCAGCCTATGCGGGTGAGCGCCTGGCTGAGGACTGTTCGAATCGACCGGTCGTCATCGGCCAGCAGAACCGTTGTACCTCTCATGCCGCGCTCTCCCGGTCTGTCTGGTCTGTCACGTCAGCGGCCGAGGCGACCGGCAGCAGCACGCGGAACGTCGTGAAACCGGGCTGCGACTCGCAACTGATGACGCCGCCATGATCGGCGATCACCTTGGAGACCAACGCCAACCCCAGCCCCGATCCGCTCGATTTCGAGGTCACGAACGGCTCGAAGAGGTGTGGGCGCAAATCCTCTGGCACACCCGACCCATTGTCTGAAATTTCGACCTGCAGTGGCAGGCTCTCGGCGCGACCGCGTGGGCCGCGCACCTTCATTCCCGCCCGATAGGCTGTCTTAAGCATCAGCACCCCGCCCACGGCAGGCGCTGCCTCGGCGGCATTTTTCAGCAGGTTGACCATCACCTGCATCAACTGATCCGGGTCACCCGGCGTCGGTGGCAGCGAGGGGTCGTACTCCTCGACGAAACGCACGTGGCTGGCAAACCCGGCCTTTGCCGATTTAGCGGCGCGGTCCAGGACATCGTGGATGTTGACGGCCTGTCGGCGCACGATCCCGATATCCCCGAACGCTTCCACACGCTCCAACAGGTTACCGATGCGTTCCACTTCCGACTGAATCAACTCGGTCAGTTCTGCGTCCTCAGGTCCGGCATTCATCTCCAGCAGTTGCGCGGCCCCCGAAATGCCGGCGAGAGGGTTCTTGATCTCGTGCGCCAGCATCGCGGCCATGCCGATAACTGAACGGGCCGCGTCGCGGCTGGTCATCTGGCGGCCCAGCCTCTCGGCATTTGCACGCGGATGGATCAGGATAAGGGTCTGGTCCGTGCCGACTGGCACAGCAAAGAGGTCGACCAGCCGAACCGGTGCCTCTGGCCAGTGGAACTCGACGCCGTATTCACCAAGGGCGACGCGCTGTTCCTCGACCCGGCTCACAAGATCGGCAATCCGGCTGTCCGAACCTGCCAGTGCCGCGAGGCTGCGTCCCTGCATCGCCCGTTCGGACATGGCCAGAAAGTCCTCGGCCGCCCCGTTCAACATGGTGATATGGCCAATCTGGTCGAGCAGCAGTGCCGGGTTGGGCAAGGACTGCCAAAGCTGTTCATAGTCGGGCGTCATGCCGCCAACCGGTCAGGCGCGGCACCGTCAAGTTCGCCGATTTTCGCGAAACCATCGAAGAGTTTGCCCAGGTCCATCTCTCGGATCAGGCTGCTGCGCAACGCAGACGCGGCGGGGACCTGCGCGATATAGGCATCCAGATGCTTGCGCATCGCGCGGATCCCTGTTTCCGCACCGTAGAAGTCGAGATGGGCCGCCGCATGGCGCGCGATCAGGGCGCCGAAAGCCGCACCGCGCGGTCTGAGGTCGATTTTCCGGCCCGCCAGTCCGGCTGCGATCTCGGCCAAAAGCCAGGGCTTGCCGATCGCGCCGCGGCCGATCATCACCCCGGCCGCACCGGACAGGTTCAACGCTTCTATCGCCGTTTCAGCGTCCACAATATCGCCATTAGCGACGACCGGGATCTGCACGGCATCGACGACATTGCGGATTGCCGCCCAGTCCGCCTGCCCGCGGTAGAACTGGCATCTTGTCCGGCCGTGAACGGTGATCATCTGGACGCCTGCGGCCTCTGCCTGGCGGGCGATACCGGGGGCGTTCAGCATCTGATCGTCCCAACCGAGGCGCATTTTCAGAGTGACAGGTACTGCGACTGCACCGACGACCGCTTCGATGAGTGACAGGGCATGGTCAGGCTCTCGCATCAGGGCGGAACCGGCGGCACCATTGGTGAGCTTGCGTGCCGGGCACCCCATGTTGATGTCGATGATCCTGGCACCCTGCCCTTCCAACTGGCGGGCCGCCTCGGCCATCAGGCCCGCATCACGCCCGGCAATCTGCACTGATGTCCCGACTGTGCCTGCAGCGACCTCTGCCCGCGCACGCACAGAGGGTTTGGCAGCCACCATCTCGGCGCTCGCCACCATCTCGGACACAACCAGTCCGGCGCCGAATTCGGCGACCAATGCGCGATAGGGCCGGTCGGTGATCCCCGCCATCGGTGCCAACAAAACGGCAGGATCGACGATGTGGTCACGAATGGCCAGCATATGTGCTCATTTTTTCACCAGTTTCCCCGTGCGATTCCTACAGCGCCAAGGGTTACCGCGCAAGGATCTGCCTGATTTTGCAGCATGCGCCCTGCTGCGCATCCGCCAAGGGTTTCGTTTTCTGTTCAATCTGGTTAGGGGCAGAGCATGACCGCGCAAAGACCTGCCATCATCATCGGTGCGATTGATGAAGATTGACGCCCTGATCGTCGCGGCGGGTCGGGGAACGCGTCTGGGCAGTGAGACGCCGAAACAGTTCCTGATGCTGAACGGAAAAATGCTGCTCACGAGGACGGTCGAGGCGCTGCTGGCCTCAGATGCGATCAGCATGGTGCGGTGTGTCATCTCGCCGGAGGCCCGCGCGCTTTATGACGCAGCTATCGCACCCATTCGCGATCCGCGCCTTGGCCCTCCGGTGGATGGCGGCGCAGATCGTGCGGCGTCGGTGCGCCGGGGTCTGGAAGCAATGGTCGGTGATGCGCCAGACAGGGTGCTGATCCACGATGCGGCTCGACCCTTTGTAACGCCGACAGCGTTGGAAGCGCTTTGCCGCGCAAAGACCGCCGCAATCCTGGCCGAACCCGTGGTCGATGCCCTGTGGCGGGATGCAGATGGTCACGCGGACGCGCCTGTTCCGCGCGCGGGGCTCTGGCGGGCACAGACGCCTCAGGCCTTTCCCTTTGAGGGCATTCTGGCCGCACACAGGGCACCGATAGATCCTGACAAACCGGCACTGGATGATGCCGAGACCTATCGCAGAGCCGGGGGCGAGGTCGCGTTAGTCACAGGCGAGCCTGACAACTTCAAGATCACCACGTCGGCAGATTTCGAGCGCGCGCGTCGGATGGCTGCCGTTGAGACGCACCGCGAAGCGGGAGATGACCAGATGGAGACGCGGATCGGCCACGGCTACGATACCCACCGTTTTGTCGACGGTGACGCGGTCTGGCTTTGCGGCGTGCGCATAGCCCACGACAAGGCGCTGTCGGGGCATTCCGATGCCGATGTGGGTCTGCATGCGTTGGCGGATGCGCTGTACGGCGCGTTGGCCGAGGGCGATATCGGGCGGCATTTTCCGCCCTCCGATCCGCAGTGGAAGGGGGCGGAGAGCCACATTTTCCTGAGCCATGCCGCTGGGCGGGTCAGTGCCCGTCGCGGGCGCGTGATCAATGTAGATCTGACACTGCTGTGCGAGGCCCCGAAGATCGCGCCGCACAGCGCTGCCATGCAGGCACAATTGGCTGAGTTGCTGGGGGTCGGCATCGACCGCGTATCGGTCAAGGCAACGACGATGGAACGGATGGGTTTCATTGGGCGCGACGAAGGCATGGCCTGTATCGCGACTGCGGCCGTCGCGTTGCCGGTAAGCGGATGATCGGCGCAATTGTCACTGTCGGTGGACTTGGCCGGATCCCCTTCGCGCCCGGCACCTGGGGCTCGCTTGCAGCGCTGCCACTGGCGTGGGCCTGCCACTATCTGGGCGGGAGCTGGTTGCTGGTCGCCGTGACAGTCCTAGTGTTCCTGCTGGGACTTTGGGCCACGGCGCAGCACCTTCAGGGCCGTGCGGAAGATCCGTCGGAAGTGGTGATCGACGAAGTGGCCGGGCAAATGATCGCGCTTTGGCCGCTGTCTATCGCGCTGACCGTTGTGGGCGCCGATCCGCACATCTGGCCCTGGCCCGGATGGGTCGGCGGATTTGTGCTTTTCCGGTTTTTCGATGTCGTGAAACCTCCGCCGGTAAGCTGGGCCGACCGTCCCGGCGCATGGGGCGTCATGATGGATGACGTCGTCGCAGGCATGCTGGCCGGCGGTGTCGTTTTGCTGAGCGCGGGGATCTCTCATGGCTGGTTCTTCTGATCTTGCCGTTCAGGTACTGGATGCCTGCAAGGCGGCAGGCGTGATGGTGGCGACAGCCGAAAGCTGCACGGGCGGCATGGTTATCGCCCGGCTGGTCGATGTCCCCGGTTCTTCGGCGGTGGTCGAACGCGGCTTCGTGACCTATTCGAACGCGGCGAAGATGGAGATGCTGGGCGTCCCCAGGGCGCATCTGATCGACCACGGCGCGGTCTCGGAACCTGTTGCCCGGGCGATGGCGGAGGGCGCGCTGGCCAACAGCAACGCCGATCTGGCGGTTGCGATCACCGGCGTTGCCGGACCCGGCGGGGGAACGCCGGATAAGCCCGAGGGCCTGGTCCACTTTGCAAGCGCACGCAAAGGACACCCGACACGCCATATGAAGGTCGAATTCGGTCCACTTGGCCGGTCAGAGGTCCGGGCACGCTCCACCGATCAGGCTTTGTCTATGCTGCTGGATTTGGCGCAGTCCTGAATCAGAGCGCCGCGCTTTCGAGCAGCCGAACATCCTTTTCAATCATCGCTGCCGTGGCCGCCTCAAGCGATCCGTTCAGGTCGATCGCCCGGCAGCAATCGGTAAGCACCGTGACGGCAAACCCCGCATCTGCCCCGTCAATCGCTGAGTAAAACACGCAAAAGTCGGTCGCGAGCCCCGTCAGCACCAGCTTCGCGACGCCGCGTTCGCGCAGATACCCGGCCAAGCCTGTGGGTGTCGTCTTGTCATTTTCGAAGAACGCCGAGTAGCTGTCGATCGTACTGCGAAACCCCTTGCGGATGACCAGATCCGCGCCGTCTGTTTTCAGGTCGGGATGGAAAGCCGCACCGTCCGATCCCTGGACGCAATGACGTGGCCACAACACCTGATTGCCATACGGCATCTGGATCAGGGAATAGGGCTCTGCGCTGACATGGTTGTCAGCAAAAGACGAGTGATCGGGCGGGTGCCAATCCTGGGTCAAGATGCGCACAGCAAACCTGTCCTGAAGCTGGTTCACGATCGGGACGATCCTGTCCCCTTCGGTCACCGCCAGCGCTCCGCCCGGGCAGAAGTCATTCTGGATGTCGATCATCAAAAGCGCCGTGTCGCCGGGGAAAACGGACATCATGGCCTCCATCGCGCAAGTCACGTCTGGCGATGTCTAACAGCTAGGAAAGTCCCTCGATACGCTCTGCGCGGCGAATCTGGTTTTCCTGCCCGCCGAATCGCTGCCGTGCCGCAAAGAATTCGTTGCGCCCGTGGCAAACCGCACAGAGGAAATTCGCCTAAAGATTGACAATTGCAGGCGTTTTCGTGCCGCGATAGTATGTGCCGTGGTGGGACAGGCGCGGGAATGCCGCGTCCCTTCCCCTTTTGGCGGAGCGGTTTGGACGTCCCGGGTGGGCGCACCCGGGTCCGCGGTGTGGGAGAATCGCCATGGATGCCGATCCGGTCAGGATCTTCGTCAGCTACAGGCACAGGGATTTCAAAGCCCGGTTCGGTCTGCCGAACAGCCGGTGCGGAGAGATCTTCGGCATGATCACCGAAGATCTGAACATCGGCCTGGACGGATGCGGATTCGAAATTGTCCGCGATGTGAAGTTCATGTCCGATGGCAATCCGGTCGCAGGCGAGATCGAAGAGGCCCTGCAGGCCTCTGACTGTGCAATCGTCTTCATGACGGACAGCTATCTTTTGTCGGAATACTGCCGCGGCGAATATCAGCGCCTGATGGAGATGGGAAAGCCGATCCATGTGCTGCAGATGGAGGATGTGTCTGGCTGTGCCGGTCAGCATCCCGACACGGACAAGATCCTGAAGCATCAGTCAGAACACAAGTTCACCGCCTTTTGGAAAACCGACCCGGATACCCAGATCTCGCGCCCCCTGGGCGCGCCGCTGCCAAGCAAGAACGAGGCAGATCTGGTGGAGGTCTTCACCCTGGCGCAGGACGCGGCGCGGGGACTGCGCGACCGGGCGGCGAAGATCAGGCTGAACCGGAAAATGCAGGCCGCGATCACATCGGCGCCAGTTCACGGACAGGCTGCGCGCGGCGCGGGGCATGTGAAGGTCTGCTTCGCTGCGCCGACCCGCGATGCACGGGAATTGACGGACCGATTGATCAGCCGGGTGTCCGAGCATCAGTATGAGATCGTGCGCCTGGATATTTCGGGAGAGGCCGGCGGACTGGCTGACGACCTGACGGCGCAAATGGCCGATTGCCGGTTCTTCGTGCAGATGATCGGAAACTTCCC
>JBCCMP010000250.1:0-7763 GCA_039026295.1 Pseudomonadota bacterium
CCGTTGCCACCATCTGCGGGTGGATCAACGGGGTCAGGGTCAATTGGGTCCGGATCTACGGGGTCCGGATCAACCGGCGGCGACGCCACGCCGCTTATCGGCAAGGTCGTATCGATAAGGGCCAACCCGGTAGATGACCCGCTGCCCTGGAACCCGACTTCGATGGTCTGGCCTGCGGCGATACTGCCATTCCAACTGGCATTCTGAATCGTGAGCACACCGTTTTCATGACTGACGATATCGCCGTTCCAGACATTCGTTACGTTGGCAGTGGTGGCGATGCGGGCGACCCAGCCGCCGCTAACGGCAGTGTCCGGTGTGAAATTAAATCGCGCGACAAAGCCCGATCCCCAATCGTCAAGAGACAGCTCATAGGAACCGCCTCCGTTTGCACCGCTATCTGCACCGCCATCATCGGCTGGCGGATCCATGGGATCGGGATCGACCGGGGCCGCCATGTCGCTGTCAGTGATTTCGCCGGTTGCAGTAGCATCGGCAATCTCGGCACCAACTGCACCGGTCAGCTCGACCTGGAACGTCTCCGCAGATTCCGGGTCGGCGTCGTCGATCAGTGCAATTGTGACGTTTGCGGAAAGCTGACCTGCCGGAATGGTAACTTGAGCTTGAGCCGGTGAGAAGTCGGCACCTGCATTGGCCGATCCCGCGATGGTCTGGTAGCTAACAACGACGTCAGTGTTGGAGGGCGCCGAGAGGGTAAGCTGGAAACTGAGTGTTCCGTCCTCTTCGGTCGCTGTCGCATCGAAAACCGACACCGTGGGAAGCGGCACCGGGTCAGGATTTGCCCCGTCGCCAATGGCATCGCCATTGATGGCGACGGGCGTGATTTCATTTGACGGCCCATTGCCGACGAAACCAAATCCGGCAGTCCCACCTGCACCGATGGTGCTGTTGTATCCAAGATTTTCGACAACGTAGCGGTTGCCCACCTGCGAGACGACTCGCGCGTTCCAAAGATCGACGATGTCACCGTCATACTCGAACTCGACCGTCCACCCCGTGACTGCTTGTTGGGGGGTGAGTGTGAAATCGGCGACAAGGCCGCCGCTCCAGCTGTTGCGGATATCCACGTCGAGCGCGGCGGAGTCAGTCGTAAATGTAGGCATATCGGCCTCCCCAAAGATCGATGTCGAACAGTCTGGAACGGGAAGCCAAGATCACCAAGATCGCTGGTCGCAACCGGGCGGAAGAAGGCGAAAACAACTTTAACGCGTTTCGTTAGAAGTTAATACACCAGCAATCTAAGGCAGGATTGTGGCCGGTTCTCCATGGTGCGCCGGAGAGATAGTCTGTTCGCTGTGAAGCGAACGAGACGGCGGTTCCACGTAGGGCCTTCCAAGAAGCCGATGTGCCAAGGGATGCTCGGGAAGCAGACGCCGCAGCGCGGCATTCCAACTCCCAAAAGCCACTGCGTTCGGAAGCGGAAGAATAGATCCGCATCTACGGCTTTTATGCGTTGGAAGCAGTCGAGGCGTCTGGGCAACAGGTGCTGACGCACCGAAGCTTCAAGTTTGCTCGCTCCATGGCCCGCAGGAATGGGCCATCTTTATGCTGAATGCCGACGCCGGTTGTTCATGACCGTCCTGCGCAATCGTTATTGTGTAACGTTAGGATTTGTATAGTCGCGCAAGAAGATTAAATTGCATCAGCAGCGGCGCAGCACCGTCAGGAGCAATTTCCAGCATCTGAGCTTGAGGAGGCATGATCAAGTTCTTCTGCTGAGACACCGCGGTCAACACAGTGGTGCCCTGGTCGACGTCGCTTTGCCAGTAAATCTACCGGCGTGTTTTCACCTCGCAGCCGGAACATATTGACCGCCTGAAGGGAACAACCATGAACGAGATGTCGCAAATCCCTGTCACCGTTTTGACCGGCTTCCTGGGGGCTGGAAAGACGACCCTGTTAAACAGAATTCTCACGGAACGGCACGGCAAGCGGTACGCCGTGATCGTGAACGAGTTCGGAGAAGAGGGGATCGACAACGAGCTCGTCGTCGATGCCGATGAAGAAGTCTTCGAAATGAACAATGGATGCATCTGTTGCACCGTGCGCGGCGACCTGATCCGGATCCTCGGCGGACTTATGAAGCGCGGCGATGCTTTCGATGCAATTATCGTCGAGACGACCGGTCTGGCCGATCCGGCCCCGGTGGCCCAGACCTTCTTCGTTGATCAGGACGTCGCCGACCGGACCAGGCTCGATGCAATCGTCACTGTAGCAGATGCGGTCCATCTGGACGGCCAGCTTGGCGAACACCACGAAGCCGAAGAGCAGATTGCCTTTGCAGATGTCGTTCTGTTGAACAAAACCGATCTGGTCGAGGCCGAACGCCTTGGCGGCGTAGAGGATCGCATCCGGCGCATCAATCCTTACGCGAAAATCATTCAAACAGAGCGCTGCAGCGCTGCATTGGACGAATTGATCGGATTGAATGCATTCAGCCTCGACCGGGTACTCGAAGTTGAGCCTGATTTCCTGACCTCTGACCACGATCACGATCATGACGATGACGTTAAAAGTCTGTCGCTGGTGTCTGAGACGCCGCTGGATATGGAAAAGTTCCATGATTGGTTTGGTGAGCTTCTGCGTACCCGCGGGCAGGACATATTGAGATCAAAAGGTATCCTCGACTTCAAAGGCGAGGAGGACAGGTTCGTGATGCAGGGAGTTCATATGTTGATGGAAGGTGCGCCAATGGGCCCCTGGCCGTCGAGCGAGCGTTCTTCCCGCCTTGTCTTCATCGGGCGCGCTTTGGAGACTATGGATCTGGAAGCCGGCTTTGCCGCTTGCAAGGCGACGTGACAATCGAGGCTATTCAGCGCGTTCGCCGCGATGGTTTCGAAGAAACGGCCATCGAACGACACGGCTTGAAGATTGACGCAGGGGCGCCAGCAACGTGTGCCGCGCGTGTCGGTGACTGCGTGGCGGCCGGGTTCGGCGATGGCACAGTTCGTTTTTTCCACGCAGATAACCCGCCTCTCACTGTGAAAGCTCATGCCGGCCCGGTGCTCTGCCTTGCTGCGGATTGCGAGCCGGGCTGTATCGTTACTGGCGGCGATGATGGGAATTGTCTCCGCATTTCTTCAGAAGGTTCTGTCGAGGAACTCGCAAACTTCGGCACGAGATGGGTCGATTGTGTCACCGCTGCACCCGGCTGGCGCGCATTCTCTTCTGGGCGGACCGTATATTTGTGGCGGGCGGGCGAGACGAAATCCAAACCCCTCGAGCATCCAAGCACCATCGGCGGGCTTGCATTCGACCCCAAGGGTAAACGATTGGCGGTCGCGCACTATGGTGGGGCAACAGTCTGGGAACGGCGTGATCGCCGGTGGAAGCCTAAGAAGTTCTCATGGAAGGGCTCGCACGGCGCCGTGGCCTTCAGTCCTGACGGGAAGTACGTCGTATCATCGATGCAGGAGAACGCCCTGCATGGGTGGCGACTGCGCGACAGAGCTGACATGCGAATGTCGGGTTACCCTGCCAAGGCCAAAAGTTTTACGTGGATCGGCGATGCGCCATATCTTGCGACCTCGGGCGCTGACGAGGCGGTATGCTGGCCTTTCGACGGAAAGAACGGTCCGATGGGGCGCGGCCCGATCACCTGTGCATACGGTGGCAAGCAGCTTTGTACTGCGGTCACCGGTCTTGTCGGCATGTCCGGTGTCGTTGCAGGTTTCGCGGATGGGGCCGTTCTGATCGGGCGGCTGGCAGCGGAAGCCGAAGACCTGTTGATCAAGGGTTCCAGCGGATCTCCCGTCTCTGCGCTTGCAATGATGCCCGATGGCCATCTCTTCGTCGGTGAGGAGTCCGGGCATGTGCTCTGGGTAAAGCTTGGGGCGGCGCCTTCTTGAATGGCCGACCGTCGAACGCGCCGGATTGCGCGAGAGACACTTCGATTACGTATCAGAGAGCCTGAATTGCACGATTCTAACTGGCAAACATCCCGTGTCGAGATTTGGCTGAAGGCTTGCCTCTTGTTGTAGCCACGAACACCGTTGTCCAAACGTACTTCTGCTCTTCATCCTGAACTTGTTGAAGCCCCATCGTTCGATCCAATGCTTCGCTCAGATCTCAACCTTCGCTTGGGACGACGTCGAAGGCGCGCTCGTGTTTGGATCATGACGAAGTCAGAGCCGGGCTGAACATCGCGAAGATGCCCAGGAAAACAACTGCCGCCCGATGCCCTTTAGACCCGGAACGGGACCAAGCATCATCATCGCACTAGCCCGATGCGTCGGTGATCAACTGTCTGATAGCGAAAAAGACTCTACGACACCGCGAATGGCCCAGTAGCCCGCCTGATGTGCGCTCAACCAGCGACATGCGCACCAAGTCGTGACAAGTGCCATATGCGCGTGTCATCATCCGGCTCGATGCAAAGACTTAGCGGTATCTGAGCGATGTCATTCCTGATGCGCAGCATAACCGGTCTTGGGCTCTTGGGGCTGACGCTTGCCTTCCTGATTGCGGCTGCAGCGATCCTGATCGACGCGATGCAGGAGGATGACCGGGACTGGCGTCGCGGTGCTCAGCGCGAAAATCAAAACATCATCGTCGACACAGATGTAATCAGACACACGCGGGCGACGCCGGTGCTTCGTGTGCACGGCACTGTGCACAGCCTGCAATCCGCAGAGGTTCGCGCGGCGGTCGCCGGCCGGGTTGTCGAGATCAGCAGCGATTTGCGAAGCGGCGCGCCCGTCGCGGCAGGCCAGTTGATTGCACGGCTAGATCCTGCCCAGGAAATCGCGGCGCAGACGCGTCTTCAACTTGATCTTCGCGACATCGAGATCGAGATATCTGATGCGGCGAACGCCCTGGAGATCGCGCAGGCAGAGTTGGAGAGCAATCTTGCCGCTCAGGTGCTCCGCAAGTCTGCCTTGCTGCGGCAACAGAACCTCGCGCAACGTGGCTCTGGGCTGGCGGGCGCATTCGAGGACGCGGAACTCTCATTGATCGCCGCCGAACAGACCGTGCTTGCCACCCGAAGCCGAATTGCAGAGGCAGAGGCCCGCAGCGCGTTGGCTGCTACCGCGAAGGCGCGCAAGGTCAGCGAGTTAGAGGACGCCGCGCGCGCTCTGGATGCGACTTTGATTACCGCCCCGATCGATGGAACTTGGGGCAGCGAGGCACTTGTCCTCGGACGCGAGGTATCAGCCTTCGAGGCGTTGGGAACCATAGTCGGCACTTGGCCGTTGGAGATCGCCATGCGGGTGCCAAGCAGCGCATATGCGCGCCTTACCGATGCAGAGGGCGCGCTGCTGCCGCTGCCGGTCAATTTGGAATGGGCTGGCAGAACCGGAGAAGCATCGATGCTGGCGCAGCTCGACCGTGCTGGTCTCGCAGCAACCGACGATGGCTCGGTGCAGGCGGGCCGCACGCTTTTTGCTCGAATGTTCCAGGCAGATGGCGTACCGGTCCTTCCGGGCGATCAGGTTGTGGGGACCATCACCGAACCAAGCCTCGAGAACGTCGCAATATTACCGGCCGCGGCCCTCGGCCCAAAGAACACGCTCTACGTTCTGCGCGATAACGATACGGTTGAAATGCTCGGGGTCACGGTTGTCAGACGACAGGGCGACGCAGTGATTGTTCGGAATGCACCGGACGGCCGACGTTATGTGACCAAGCGGTTGCCAGGGTTGACCGACGGTGCAGCGGTAACACCCCGCCAAGGTCCAGAAACCCAGGTAGATGGGGGAACCGTTACAGTTCCGGTGCCGGAGACGCAGGACCACAGCACACCTTCAGGAAAGCGCGCAGGCGAAGGTGACGAGCAACAGCTTGATGACGAGCGCCGCAGTATGGCCGGTGGCAAGACGATTTCGATCTCTCCCGAGGAGAGAGCCCGCCTGACGGCGATGGTCAATGCCAATGCAAGCTTAAACGATAGGGCACGGACACGGATCCTGACGATGCTTAAAAGCGACGAAGTGCCCGCAGGACTGGTTCGCCGGATCGAGCAGGAGCAATGACGCCGCTCATCGCGCTGCTACGCTTCTTCACGCGCCACCCAACCGCCGCCAATCTTTTACTTGTTCTGATTGTTGCTTGGGGCGTTGGGGCCAGCTTCTCCATCCGCTCCCAGTACTTCCCGGATGTGGTGTCCGAGACGATCACGGTCAGTTCGTCATGGTCGGGTGTCAGCGCGACCGATATCGACCAGTCACTGAACACACGAATCGAGGCGCAGGTCCTGACAGTTGACGGCGTCGAGGAGGTTCTGTCCGACGCGCGGACAGGGACCGGGCGCGTCATTATAACTTTCCAGCCAAGCTGGAACATGGAACGCGCCTACAACGACGTATCGGCGGCGGTCGAAGCGATCGTTGACCTGCCAGAGGACGCTGACCCCATTCAGGTTCGGCGGGGTGGATGGCGCGACAGGGTGGCGGATGTGATCATCTCCGGTCCGACGACACCCGAGCGGTTGAGCTTGATCGCCGATGACCTGGTTGCACGACTGTTCCGCGAGGGCGTCACGCACACCGATGTGCGCGGGCGGGCACCGGCCGAGATCCTGATAGACGTCTCGGACGAGGCGCTGCGCCGCCATGGTTTGACCCGGGCTCAGGTCGCCGATGCGGTGCGGACGATCGCTCTTCCGGAACCAGCCGGAGAATTGCAGAGCCTTGCCGTCCGACTGCGCACAGGCACCGAACAGCGAACCGTCGGACAGATCGCGCGGCTGCGACTGCAGCCCGGCCCTGACTTGCCGGACGTGGTGCTCGGAGACATCGCAACAGTGGTCGCCAAACGGGCAGAAGATGTCCGCACCTACTACAATGGCGACAATCCCGCAGTGTCGATCCGCATTGACCGCGGCGCATCGGGTGACACCATCGGCATTCAGAGGGTTCTGGAGCAAACAGCAGCTGAACTGACGCCGCAACTGCCGCCCGGTGTGGCGATTGATCTGATCCGAACCGAGGCTGGGCAGATTACCCAGCGATTGGATCTGTTGCTGGACAACGGTTTGATCGGGCTCGGACTGGTGCTGGTCCTGTTGTTCATGTTCCTGTCATTCCGTGTCGCGTTCTGGGTGGCGGCCGGGATACCGGTCGCACTTGCCGCGGCTGTTGGCATGATGCTGATGACAGATCAGACGCTGAACATGCTGTCGCTCTTCATGCTGATCGTTTGTCTCGGGATCATCGTCGACGACGCCATTGTCGTGGCAGAGCATGCGGATTTTCGCGTGCGAAGGCTGGGCGAGCCACCGGTTCGTGCGGCAGAGCGCGCCGCGCTGCGAATGGCGGCGCCGGTCTTTGCCGCAATGGTGACCACGGCGATTGCCTTCGCTTCACTCTATGTTGTCAGCGGCAGGTTCGGTGTCTTCATCGTGTCGATCCCGTTCGTCGTCGTGACCGTCCTGATTGCGTCGTTGCTGGAGTGTTTCCTGATCCTGCCCCATCACATGGCAACTTCTCTGCGAACCCAGCAACGAACAAGCTGGCTGGACCGGCCCAGCGAGGTGGTCAACCGGGGTTTTGACCGGATCCGGCGTGATCTTTTCCGGCCCGCGATCTCGGTGATCATGCGCCTTCGCTATCCGGTGATAGCGGCTTGTGTCCTGGCGCTCGCCATCAGTCTTGCAGCGATACTCAACCGTGATGTGCCGTGGCGTTTCTTCAGTGCCCCAGAGCAAAACTCGTTCTCCGGCAACATCGCCATGCTGCCCGGAGCGACCCGGTCAGACACGTTGAAGATGGTCCGCGAGCTGCAACGGGCCGTCGACGTGGTCG
>JBCCMP010000251.1:0-7745 GCA_039026295.1 Pseudomonadota bacterium
ACCGGATCAGATCCGGTCCGGCGATTTCGGCACCGGAGCCAAGTTTCAGCACAGCCTCTCCAGCACCCTGTTCGATCAGATAGTCATCAAGCGCAGGTTGGTCTTTCAAATAGACTTCCGACCGGCCACGCGTGACCTTGTACAAGGGCGGCTGCGCAATGTAGAGGAACCCGCCTTCGATCAATTCGGGCATTTGGCGATAGAAGAAAGTGAGCAGAAGCGTCCTGATATGTGCCCCATCGACATCGGCATCGGTCATCAGGATAATCTTGTGATAGCGCAGCTTCGAGACGTCGAATTCATCCCGTCCGATTCCGGTGCCAAGCGCGGTGATCAGCGTTCCGATTTCCTGAGAGGACAACATCCGGTCAAACCGGGCGCGTTCTACGTTCAAAATCTTGCCACGCAGGGGCAGGACGGCCTGATTGTGCCGAGAGCGACCTTGTTTGGCAGAACCACCTGCAGAGTCGCCCTCTACCAGGAAGATTTCTGATTTTGCGGGGTCTTTCTCTTGGCAATCCGCCAGTTTGCCGGGCAGAGAGGCAACCGACATTGCCGACTTCCGGGTCATTTCGCGAGCCTTGCGGGCCGCTTCACGAGCCAGCGCTGCTTCGACAACCTTTCCGACAACCATTCGCGCATCAGTCGGATTCTCTTCGAACCACTCCGAGAGGCGCTCGTTCATCAGGGATTCCACTGCTGGGCGGACTTCTGACGAGACCAGCTTGTCCTTCGTCTGGCTGGAGAATTTCGGATCCGGAACCTTCACGGACAGCACGCAGGTCAGCCCCTCGCGTGCATCATCCCCTGAGAGGTTCACCTTTTCCTTCTTGGCTAGGCCAGAGGACGCAGCGTAGGCGTTGATGGTTCGTGTAAGCGCCCCACGGAAGCCTGCCAGATGCGTGCCGCCATCGCGTTGCGGGATGTTGTTAGTGAAGGCCAGTACGTTTTCATGGTAGCCGTCGTTCCACCACATCGCGACTTCGACGGTTATCCCGTCTCTCTCGCCGACCACCGAGATTGGATCGGTGACAAGCGGTGTTTTGGAGCGATCGAGATAGCGGACGAATTCCTGAACCCCGCCTTCGTAGAATAGCTCCTGCTCACGAACCTCCGACGACCTTTGGTCACGCAGCAGGATACGCACGCCAGAGTTCAGGAAGGCCAGTTCCCGCAGACGATGCTCCAGCGTGGCGTATTTGTATTCGATGTTCGTGAAGGTCGCATCAGAGGCGTGGAACTTTACCTGCGTGCCCTTTCGTCCATCGGCATTGCCGGTGATGGTCAGTGGCTCGGATGTCTCGCCATGTTCGAACCGGGCTTTGTGTTCTTTGTCGTCGCGCCAGATCGTCAGTTCCAGCCAGTCCGAAAGCGCGTTTACCACCGAGACGCCGACGCCATGCAGACCACCCGACACCTTGTAAGAGTTCTGGTCGAACTTCCCGCCTGCATGCAGTTGGGTCATGATGACTTCGGCGGCGGAAATGCCTTCCTCCGGATGCAAGTCAGTCGGAATGCCTCGCCCATTGTCCGACACTGACACCGACCCATCGGCGTGCAGCGTGACCTTCACCAGGTCAGCATGGCCTGCGAGCGCTTCATCGATCGCATTGTCGACGACCTCATAAACCATGTGGTGGAGGCCCGAACCGTCGTCGGTGTCGCCGATATACATGCCCGGCCGCTTCCGAACGGCCTCTAGCCCCTTCAGGACCTTGATGCTGTCCGCGCCATATTCAGGTTCGTTATTTTCGGTGTCGGCCATTTTCGGCTCACTCTTTGCTTCGTCTGAAGATCAACCGCCAAATGCCGCCGATCATGATTGCGTCCAGCAGCAGTAATCCAGCGACCGTAAACATGATCGCCAAGACCGGTACGCCGGCCAGACCCGCCACGGCGGCAAGGGCCAGGAGAATGACAGCGCGGTGCAGCAGGGTCATCAATTCACACCGTTGCAATGGCCACACCGGCTCCCGCCAGTACGCCGCCCATGGCTTGATCGACCCGCCGCGCGGCGGGGCCGTCAGCGAAGAACCTTCGTGCCCGGTCGGCCGCCCATGCCCAGGAAAGATCACAGCCCAGCCCAATGGGTGCCGACACAGCCAAGATTATCACGGCATCCACCCAGGTCATTGCTGCGACGTCGAAGAAACCCGGAAAAAGCGCCATGAAGAACAGCGCGGCCTTTGGGTTCCCCAACATGAGCATCAGACCAGTCAGCGTGCCTTGCCAGAAGGGTTCCCGCTTCACTGTTCCGTCTTCAGCCTTGATCATGCCCGAGCGGCCGGACAACAGCTTCACGCCAAGCCAGATCAGCCAGGCCGCGCCGATAAAGCGGAGGATGGTCAGGATGTCCGCGTAGTGTTGTGCGATGAGGGCCAGGCCAAAGATCGCCGCGAGGATCCAGATCTTGTCACCGACCCATGCGCCAATCGCGAGCGAGACGCCAGACTTGAAACCGTAGGCAGCTGACCGTGCTGCTATCGCGGCAATGAACGGACCCGGTGTCACCACGGTCACGAAGTATGCCAGTGCATAAAGCGCCAGTTGATGCCACTCGATCGTCATGTTGCTGCGATGTACGCCCCGGCCCCCGCCAGCGCCCCGCCGGAGACCTGATTCACCCTGCGAACGGCGCGCGTCGAGGACAAGAACCTGCGGGCGCTGTGTGCCGCAGTGGCCCAGAAAACGTTGCCAAGGAACGGCACGACCGCGCTCATGATCAGAATGACAACAACGTCCAAGGCCGTCAGCGCGGTAAGGTCAAACAGGTTTGGCAAGATGCCGATGAAGAAGACGATTGATTTGGGATTTCCCAGGTTCACCAGTACACCTGCTGCGAAACCCTGCCATGCGGTTCGCCGCATCAGGGCAGGGTCAGGTTTTGCGGACAGTGCCTGCTTTGATCCTGCGATCAGCCGCCAGCCCATCCAGATAAGGATCGCACCGCCTATGTATCGCATCCACTGCAACAGGTCGGCATTGGCCTGCACCAGTGCACTCAAGCCCAGGATCGCCAGTAGCGGCCACAGCATATCGACCAGCGAAACGCCCACTGCCAGCGGCATTGCCGATCGCATGCCTGATGTGAGAGTCCGCGCAATCGTCGCGACAACCACCGGACCGGGCGTCAAGACGAGGATGGCCAGCGCGAACGCGTAAATGGCAATCTCTGCGACGGATATCGTCATGCCGCCTCCAAGATCGACATCCCGTTGTCGTCATGCACCGCGAAGCACCGCGCGTTCGAGCCGGCGAACAGATCTGGTCCAGTCCCTGTCATCCATGCCTGGCAGCGCAGTTTCTCGATCTCTGTGTACAGCGCCTGTCGCCGATCCGCATCCAGATGCGCGGCAACCTCGTCCAGCAGCAGAATGGGCGACGACCCCGTCATATCATGCAGCGCTTTTGCATTTGCCAGGCATAGCGAGATCAAGAGTGCCTTTTGTTCGCCCGTCGAACACGAACGTGCGGGCATATCCTTGGCCGCATAAACAGCTTCCAGATCCGATCGGTGCGGCCCGTCCAGCGATCTTCCTGCCGCAGCATCGCGTCCACGCGATTCAGCCAGCCGGCGGGCCAATTCCGCAGCTTCTTCAATCTCGGTGAGGTCCAGATCGTCGGCAGGTGCTGAACTGGTGCGAATCACCTGCCGGAAACGAGTTTCCATGTCGCCTAAAATAGCGAGATCAGCCTTGGGAAACAATGATTTCGGCCCGGATTCACCGTTTATCTGAGCAAGGATCAGCCGCTCCAATGCTTCTGCACGAGCCCGTGCAATACGTGCACCCGCGCGCGCCATCTGTCCCTCCAAAGATGCCATCCATGCTGCATCCCAGCCGGGCTCTTTGAGCAACCGATTGCGTCCGCGCATGGCTTTTTCATAGGCGATCGAGGTCTCTCCGTGCCTGGGATCGAACCCAAGGGTTAGCCGGTCCAGAAACCGTCGGCGTTCACCTGCTGCATCTGTCCAAAGCCTGTCCATCGCAGGGGTCAGCCAGACCATGCGAACCACGTCCCCAAGTCCCGTCTGTGTGGCGGACTTCGAGTCAATGGTCACGCTGCGGCGCGTCGCCTCTGCGCCCTCGGCTCGCGTCACAATCTCGCAGACCCCGCTTGGTGTCTCGACCTCGGCCCGGACCTGCCAGCCGAGGCGGTCGGGTTGTCGGATAAGCTCCTCGGTGCCTGCACGCCGCAAACCTCGTCCCGGGGAAAGCATCGAGATCGCTTCTAGAAGATTGGTCTTCCCGGCCCCGTTGGGACCGTAAAGAGCAATCGAGGCACCACCGGCTTCGACCTCTACCTGACGGTATGAACGATAGTGCGACAGTTGAAGGGTGAGAAGGGCTGTCAACTGTACAGCCTCCTTCAGGATTAGAGGCCGGATCTCTTCAGCAGGACCGCATAGCGGCTAAACGCGCATTGGCATGACAACGTAGACAGCGCTGGCGTCGTCGCCTTCGCGCACCAGCGTCGGTGCGTTTGCATCGGCAAACATGAAGACGGCATTCTCCCGGTCTACCTGCGAGGCTATTTCAAGCAGGTACCGGGCATTGAAGCCGATTTCGAGGTCATCATCTCCGTACGCAACGACCAGTTCCTCGGCGGCAGATCCTGCATCCGGCGAGTTGACCGAGAGGGTGAGCTTGTCCTGCTCCATCGCGAGTTTGACAGCGCGTGATCGTTCCTGGCTGACCGTCGCGACCCGGTCCACCGCAGCCGCAAATTCGGTTGCATCGACCTCAAGGCGCTTGGTGTTGCCGGCCGGGATGACACGCGAATAGTCCGGGAATGCTCCATCGATGACCTTCGAGGTCAGCACGAGCCCTTCGACCGAGAACCGAATCTTCGTTTCAGATACGGAAATCGCAATCTCGGCCTCATCGTCCTCCAACAGTTTCCGAAGCTCTCCGACAGTCTTGCGCGGCACGATAACACCGGGTGCTTCTGCAGCACCGTCAGGCAGGTCTGTGTCAATCCGCGCAAGTCTGTGGCCGTCGGTCGCGACAGCACGCAGCTTTTGCCCATCCTCGTCCGCGATATGCAGGTAAACACCGTTCAGGTAATACCGCGTTTCCTCTGTCGATACCGCAAACTTCGATTTGTCGAACAGGCGCCGTGCGACCGCCGATGGCAGTGCATAGGAACACTGGTACTCGGATGAGGCCATAACCGGAAAATCTTCACGCGGTAACGTCGCGAGGGAGAAACGAGATCGCCCCGCGACTACGTCGAGACGCCCACTGGCGCCATCGGCGTGGAGATTCATCTGCGCGCCATCAGGCAGCTTCCGAACGATCTCATGCAGAAGGTGGGCAGCAACGGTCGTTGCCCCAGCCTGCTCGACCATTGCTGGCAGCTCTTCGGTTACTTCGATGTCCAGATCGGTCGCGCGCAGCGATACCGAGTTTCCTTCGGCTTCGATCAGCACATTCGCAAGGATCGGGATCGTGTTTTTGCGTTCAACAACGCCCTGCGCCCGGCTCATTGCTTTCAGAAGCGCTGCGCGTTCGATCGAGACTTTCATGGCGCTGCCCGCCTTAATCCTGTTTTGTCATGTCAGGGCACTGCTCCCCGGGCGTTGCAGCCTAGCTGATCCGGCCGACGGATCAATGCTCATACGTCGCCGCATGCCCCATATGATGGGGTTTTTACCGATTTAACCGCAGAATAGAGGGCAAAAGCATGTAAGTACCGTTCCCGGGCAGTCATCCGCCCTCGAGAACGCGGCGCAAATTTTCTATATCGTCACTCAACTGGCTGTCAGTCGCTTTCAATTCTTCGATCTTCCGGACCGCATGGATCACCGTGGTGTGATCGCGCCCGCCAAACCCGCGGCCAATCTCTGGCAATGACTTGGATGTGAGGGTCTTGCACAGGAACATCGCGACTTGGCGCGGACGCGCCACGACGCGTGCGCGCCGCGCAGAGATAAGATCAGTCATGCGCAGTGAATAATACTCTGCGACCCGGCGCTTTATCTCTTCGATTGTCACTTTGCGCTCTGACGATCTCAGAAGGTCAGCCAGACACTCCTGGGCCATCTCAAGGTTCACCGGTCGGCCGACCAGCGTCGCAAACGCAAAAAGCCGTGTGAGGGCACCCTCCAGAACACGGACGTTCGAGCTAATTCTCTGGGCGAGGAATTCCAGCACCTTCCTGCCGATCTCGACATTGGGATCATCGGCCATGATCCGTTCGGCTTTCGATTGGAGAATGCCCAATCTCAGTTCGTAGTCAGTTGGATGAATGTCGACGACGAGGCCCCATTGCAAACGGCTGATGATCCGGTTCTGCAGATTTTCGATCTGATCCGGACTCCGGTCAGCAGAGATGACAATCTGCTTGTTCTGGTCTATTAAAGCATTGAAAGTGTGGAAGAATTCCTCCTGCGTCGAATCTTTCCCAGCGATGAACTGAACATCATCGATCATCAGAACATCGACCGAACGGAACTGCTCTTTGAAGTGCAGCGTATTCCGACTGCGCAGCGCCTGAACGAACCGATACATGAACTGCTCTGCACTGAGATAGAGGACGCGGCAGTTTGATCGGGTTGTCTTTATGCGATGCGCTATGGCGTGCATCAGATGGGTTTTCCCCAATCCAACACCACCATGCAGAAAGACCGGGTTGAATGTGGAATCGCAACTGTCGGCAACCCGGCGAGCAGCCGCGTGGGCAAGCTCATTCGGGCGACCGACGACGAAGCTGTCAAAGGTGAACCGAGGATCCAGCGGGGCCGAGTCCATTGCCCGGGGCTCGATCGCATCGGCCATTGCAGTCACCTCGCTGTCCAAATCTGCAAATTCAGTATCCCGACCAGTGTCCCCCACATGAACGGAAAGTCTTCGTACCCCCGGAACGTGCATCTGAAGGAACCGAAGAAGGTGAAGACCATAGTTGCGCTCCACCCAGTCGGCGACAAAACTCGAACCGGCGGAAAGGGTTGCCACGTCCGTTTCGATGCTCACCAGTTCGACTGACCTCAGCCATTTTTTGACCGCGTCGTGACCCAGTTCGCGCTCTGCCGCCGAAATTACGCGTTGCCATATCGTCCCCATCCCTGCGCTAGCAGGAAGATCGTCTCTTCGTTCCGGTTGCATCGTTTCCCCGTCGACTTCAGTCATTTTCGTATTCAGTCAGCCCCGGGATGCTTCACGGTCAGTTTTGCCGCCAAGGCAAACCGCGAAACTTCCACCCATTCAACGTTCCACGGTGTCCTTTTTCATCCAGATCACCCTCAAAACCCTCCCTGACGTTTGTGCATCTGACATTCACACCCCTCTGATGCATCGTACCCGCAACCAGATGTGCTGCATTCATCGACCTTGCCCCCGATCGGCAGATGAACAGCAGATGCTGCGGAAAGGTACCCTCTGCGAAACTCGTCAGATCCTCCAGGAACTGCACATTTTGCGCCATTTGAGGGAAGCTGGCCCACTCTACCATCCAAAACGGGCGACCAGTTGCAGAGACATCTGGGACGCCTGTGAAGACCCACTCCGCACGCGATCGAACATCTACCAGAGCGATATCGTCAGTTTGCTCCAAAAGGGCATAGGCTTCGTTCGGGTCCACCTCGTCTGGCGATGGAAACGAATGCGCCACCAATCCCTCCACTCAAATTTCATCGTGGACATGAAATATTCACCCGATCAGATTCGGCCAAGCGAATTCAGACCCGACTTTGAACTTTTTTAGTTGGAATTATTAGGGTTTATTTCATGATTATTGGAAAGCAA
>JBCCMP010000252.1:0-7701 GCA_039026295.1 Pseudomonadota bacterium
CGCCCGGTGGCCGAGGCATTGGGAATGACCGCGGCCAAGGATCTGGACAAGCGCATCGCCGATGCAATCGCCAGCGTGCTTGAAAACCAGTCCGGTGCCGGGTCCTTCGGCCTCTGGCGTCCCGATCGCGGCGATCTCTGGCTGGACAGCTATGTCACTGACTTCCTCAGCCGCGCCAAGGCGGAAGGCCACGCCGTGCCGGCCAAGGCGTTCGAAGCCGCGCTGGATAACTTGCTCAGCAACCTCTCCTATGTCAGCGACTTCGATCAGGGGGGCGAGGATATCGCCTATGCCCTGATGGTGCTGGCCCGGGAAGGCGCAGCCTCGATCGGCGATCTGCGCTATTTTGCTGATGCCAAGGCCGAAGCGTTCGCGACACCGCTCGCCAAGGCCCAGATCGGTGCCGCGCTGGCCTACTATGGCGAACAGGTCCGCGCCGACCGCATGTTCCGGCTGGCTGCGGACGAGGTGCTGAACGCCACCGATGAACGCCGCGGGTGGCGCTCGGATTACGGCTCTCACCTCCGCGACGGTGCCGCCCTGATCGCGCTGGCGGCCGAAGCCGGGTCCAATGCCGTCAACACACAGGCGGTGATTGCCAAACTGACCGCCGACCCCCAACGCTGGCACTCAACCCAGGAAAAGGTCTGGATGCTGATGGCCACGCACGCGGTGATGGAGCAGGTCACCGGCGATCTGACCCTGAACGGTCAGCCGCTCACCGGCCCTGCGATCCGCATGTTTGACCCGTCCTCCGTCGCGGGCGGGGAAATCGTGATCCGGAACAACGGCGCTCCGACCGAAGCCGTCCTGACCACCTTCGGTATCCCTGTCGATCCCGAACCTGCTGGCGGCAACGGCTATTCCATCGAACGGGCCTACTACACCATGGACGGGACAGAGGTATCGCCCCAGCAGGTCTCTCAAAACGACCGCCTCGCCGTCGTCGTCACGGTGACGCCGACCCAGAAACGCACCGCCCGCCTGATGGTGGATGACCCGCTGCCCGCCGGATTCGAAATCGACAATCCGAACCTGTTGCAATCGGGTTCGATCGCCGCGCTGGACTGGCTGAAAACCTCCGGCGACGTGATGAACACCGAGTTCCGGACCGAACGCTTCCTGGCGGCGGTCGATCACTCGGGCGAGAATGCGGTGCGGCTCGCATACATCGTTCGCGCAGTCTCGCCGGGCCTCTTCCACCACCCGGCGGCGCTGGTGGAAGACATGTACCGCCCCGATTTCCGCGCCTGGACCGATACGGGCACGGTCGAAGTGCTGACCGCGCCGTGATCAAAGGTGGGCGATCGCCGGTATAGCGTTATGCGTGCGCGTTCAAAGGATCGGACCCGACGCTTCGCGCGAAGTCCAAGCGGACGGATCGGCGCGGCCCGGTGGTCCCGGCCGGGCTGGGCTTCCCGCTTTCGATTGGCGCTCGGCTCTCTGCTGATCGCAGCCGCCACCTCGATCGCCCTCGACCGTTGGATCGCGGCGGCTCCGATCCCGGATCTGACGCTTGAAACCTCCGCCACGCTGCTTGATCGCGAGGGTCGCCTGCTCGCTGCTTGGCAGGTCGCCGATGGCCGATGGCGGCTGCCGGTCACGACAGATGACGTGGATCCCGCCTATATCGACCAGCTTCTGGCCTACGAGGACCGCCGTTTCTTCGATCACAGCGGTGTCGATCTTCTGGCGATGATGCGCGCCGCAGGTCAGGCCGTGATCAACGGCCGCGCCGTTTCTGGTGCATCGACCCTGACCATGCAGGTCGCCCGTCTGTTGCAGGAACGCCCGACCCGCAGCATCGGCGCAAAGCTTGATCAGATCCGTCTGGCACTGGCGCTGGAGCGGCGGCTCGACAAACAGCAGATCCTCAATCTCTACCTGACCCTCGCGCCGTTTGGCGGGAACATCGAAGGGGTGCGTGCGGCCTCGCTGACCTGGTTCGGCAAGGAACCCCGCCGCCTTACCCCGGCGCAAGCCGCGCTGCTGGTTGCCTTGCCGCAAGCGCCAAACGCTCGACGCCCGGACAGGTATTCAGACGCCGCAACGCAAGCCCGCAGCCGGGTCCTTGCCCGCGCGGTCGACAAAACCGTCCTGACCGCCGAGGAAGCCGCCGCCGCCCGCACCGAGGCATTGCCCCGCACCCGTCGGCCGTTCCCGCACCTGGCGCCGCATCTCGCCGCGCGCCTCCGGGCCAGTGGTGACGCAGCCAGAGCGACGATCGACCGGACCCTGCAGGCCAGCCTCGAGGCGCTGGTCGCGAACCGCGTCCGTACGCTGCCGTCTTCGGCCTCTGCCGCGATTATCATTGCCGATCATGGAACCGGGGAGATCCTGGCCTCCGTCGGCTCTCCCGGTCTGATCGACGGTCCGCGGCAAGGCTATGTGGACATGACCCGGGCCATCCGGTCGCCCGGGTCCACGCTGAAACCGCTGATCTACGGGCTCGCCTTCGAGGCCGGTCTTGCCCACCCGGAAAGCCTGGTCGAGGATCGGCCCACCTCATTCGCCGGCTACGTCCCGACCAATTTCGATGACGGATACCATGGAACGGTGTCAGTGCGCGCAGCCCTGCAACGCTCGCTGAACGTGCCAGCCGTCGCTTTGCTCGACGGCGTTGGCCCCGCCCAGCTTCTGTCCCGCATGCGCCGCGCCGGGATGGAAACGGCCCTGCCACCTGGCAAGGCGCCGGGCCTGGCAATCGGCCTCGGCGGCATCGGCACGCGCCTGACGGACCTTGTTGCTCTCTATGCCGCCATCGCCCGTGGCGGCGAAGCGATCGTCCTTCGCGCCACCCCCGGAAGCCCGGAAACAGGCCGCCGCGTGCTCAGCGCCGGGGCCGCCTGGCACGTCACGGACATCCTCGCAGGCGCAGCCGCGCCCAACGCCGCCGCCAATGACCAACTCGCTTTCAAGACGGGAACGTCCTATGGCTACCGCGATGCCTGGGCTGTGGGATACGACGGCGCGCATGTCATCGGCGTCTGGGTCGGACGGGCCGATGCCGCGCCCTTGCCGGGCCGCACCGGGATCAACACCGCGGCCCCGATCCTGTTCGAAGCCTTCAGTCGCCTGAAGGAAGAACCGGTCCCGTTCGCCCCGCCGCCAAAAGACGTCCTGATCGTCGGCAATGCCGGACTGCCCGCCCCGCTGCGCCAGGTCCGCAAGCCGCACGGTCCCCGGAAGACCGGTCCGGAAATCGCCTTCCCCCCGAACGGTGCCCGTGTCGACCGGACGGGCGGCCTGCTGGCGCTGAAGGTCCGCGACGGCCGCCCGCCCTTCACCTGGCTGGTGGACGGCCAACCGATCGAAACCCTGTCGCTGGACCGGGAGATAACGTGGAGGCCGGAGGGCCCCGGCTTTGTTGCCATCTCTGTCGTCGATGCGGCAGGACAGGCTGCCCGGTCGGACATCTTTCTGAAGTAACCCACCGGACCGGCCAGGCTTCGATCCGAAACGCTATCTTGGCAGAGACACAGGCGAACTCATGTCCGGACGGCACTGTTCTAGTGATCAGACCGTTCTAGCGATCAGACCGCGCCACATCTGATTTCGGATGCAGGTGCCGCACAACCGCGCGGCGCATCTGGATTGCCAGCGGGTCATGAAAGATCTCCAACGCCGCATCGCGATCGCCGGATGACAGCCAACCGTCCGGCAGACGCCAGCCACGAAAAAACAGCCAGTCCAGCTCGCTGGCTGCATTGAAGACCAGCGAGCGGCGGACCCCGTCCGGGTCCGTCTGATACCGCAGGCGCGCATTCGGCCCGTATTTCTCTCTCTGTTCCTCGTACCATGCCCGGCGTCGTGCAAGAGCCTCGGTGACCTGTGCCTCCGTGACGTCCACAACGGATGCGATCTTGTCGGCTTCTTCTTCCGGCAGGCTGGCGAGGCAGACATCCAATGCATCGGCAAAACGCAGGTCCGCCGGAACCTTCCACTCCCAGGCGGCCGGCTGTTCACGCCAAAAGACCAATTCGGCCGCTGGGCTCCAGCGCCCATCACGGATCAAACTAAGAGCGTCCAGCAGACGAAGCGCCTCTGGTGTTGCGAAGGCAGGGCCGCATCCCCGGGCAGCCGCAATGTTCGGATCGGGGGGCAGAGGTGCATTGGGGGCAAAGGTAGATGGCGACGGCGAAAAAAAACTCACCACGGCGCCGCGGCGGCTCGTACCGCGACCCGTCCCGGTTGCGATACTCAATCGCATCGTGTTGCAGGAACAATCCAAGCACGGCGCAGCAGAGATCGTCCCACCGCGGGAGCCGTTCTGGCAGCTTAGGGTCGGGCAGCGCGATGGCCCCGCGGGTTGTCTCCCGCACCTGACCAAGCCCGGCCTGCGCCATCACGCCCATCTGAAAGGCCGAACCGAACAGATGATCCCAACGCCCGGGCTCGCGCACGGGAATGGCCTCTCGCAGAAAAGCGATGACCGGTTCCGTCCAATCCGGCGTGTCGGCGTAAGGGTGGGTGGCGGTCATGGCGCGGCTCCTTGTCACCGATGCTAAAGCCATCGCTCCACCCGTCAAAGGCGTGATCGCCTAAAGCAACGAACCGGGGCTGTCTCGCGTCCGCGAACGCCGCAGCCGTTTCTTCCACCATCGAGACGCCCATCACCGCTGCCATTCCGCTTGCGCGACTCATAAATGTTCCCTTAATGTTCTCATATGACCGACGCACCTGACCTTCCCGATCTGCTGCCCGATCTGCTGCCCGATCTGCCGCCCGAGCTGCCGCCCGATTCCGTTCAGGCAAAACAGCGGCGCGGCCGGGCTGCGGGGCTGAACCCGGCGTCGCGCTATGACCGGCAGACCACTCAGGCGGTTGACGATGGCTGGGAACGCGACGCGGAACGGCCCGTCAGGACACGGGTGGATATCGATGCCAGCCGGACGATTTTAGCCCGCAACACCTCTCCCGACGTGCCGTTTGACCGGTCCATCAACCCCTATCGCGGATGCGAGCATGGGTGCATCTACTGCTTCGCCCGGCCCACCCACGCGCAGCTTGGCCTGTCGCCGGGGCTGGACTTTGAAACCCGGCTGCTGGCCAAACCCCATGCGGCGGACCTGCTGGCCGCCACCATCCGCAAATCCGGGTACAAGGTCGCTCCCATCGCGCTGGGCACCAACACGGACCCATACCAGCCGATCGAGAAAGACTGGCGGATCATGCGCGGCATCCTCGACGTCCTGTGGGAGCACCGCCACCCCCTGACGATCACCACCAAGGGCGCGCTGGTGACCCGCGATGCGGACCTGTTGCGCAAATTCGCCCGCGAAGGTCTTGTCAGGGTCACGATTTCGCTCACGACCCTCGACACCCGTCTCAGCCGCAAGATGGAACCGCGCGCTGCCGCCCCCGGCCGCCGGGTCGCGGCGATCCGCGGTCTGGCAAAACAGGGTGTTCCTGTTACAGCCGGGATCGCCCCCGTGGTGCCGGGGCTGACAGATCACGAGATCGAACGGCTGCTACAGACCGCCGCCGATGCCGGGGCGGACTATGCCTCGTACATCACGCTGCGCCTGCCGCTTGAGGTCTCGCCCCTCTTCCGCGACTGGCTGAAGCGAGAATACCCCGACCGCGCAGCCCGCGTGATGGCCCGGGTGCGGGAAATGCACGGCGGACAGGACTACCAGTCCGCATGGCATCAGCGCATGTCGGGCACGGGGGTCTACGCCAACCTGATCGCCCGTCGCTTCCAGCTGGCCCGCAAGCGGGTAGGCTTGGACAAGGATCGCGTGCGCCTGCGCTCTGATCTCTTTCGGGTGCCGCCGCGTGCCGGGGATCAGCTCAGCCTCGGCATCTGAGGCGGATTAAGCGGCTGGAAAGCGTCGCTGGGGCAAGAATCCGGCATGCTCATTCGATGGCCCGCAATGCGTATGATGACGACCACATCTTCCCTGTTGCGGCCGCTCGCAGGTCTGCTCAGTCAAATCACCATGGCATTGGCAGCCAGCACCAGCCTCGCCGAAGCCGCCGCTCCCGCCGACGTAATCCGCATTGCCGCGCCGCTCGCCTGCGCCGCAAACAGTCCTGAAGACATGGAGGCGCTGGGCACGCACCTGCCGGGTCACGAGCCTGCACTCGCGCAGCCCGGACACCAGATCATCGCGGAAGGCTGGCGAAAGACCTATCCGATGACCGACAGCATCCTGACAGTCGACTGGGTCACAAAGCGCGGACGCATCGACCACCTCCGCCTGCAGGTGAACAAACCGGACGGCACGTCGCCGGTGATGTTCGCCATGATCGGGCGGGAATGCCGGGTCGAAAGTGCCCGGCGGATGCTCTACGGGCCGGACAACCGCCCCGAGAGGATCGAGGTGCTGGATAGGGACCTTGCCCCGACCGGCGCATTCGAGCTGGTCGATCCACCGGTCCCGCACGGCACCGATCCCGGGGGCATCCCGATTGCACTGGTCGACACGGGCGTGAATTACACGCTGGACCAGATCGCACCTTTCCTCGCGCGCAGCCCGGACGGGGCGCTTCTGGGGTACGACTTCTGGGACCTCGACGAACGCCCCTTCGACGCGGACGCGCAACGTTCCCCGTTCTATCCGCTGCGGCAGGGCACATCGGTCGCGTCCGTCCTGCTGCGCGACGCCCCGGCGGCCCGGCTGCTGGTCTATCGCTATCCCCGGCCCGAGATGCCGCGGTTTACCCAGCTGATCGACCATGCAGCCGCGGCGGGTGCACGCATCATCCATCTTTCCGTGGCCACCTTCCACAGCGAGGCCTGGGTCGAGTTTCGCCGCGCCATGCGTGACTATCCCGATATCCTGTTCATCGCGGCGGCAGGGGATGATCGTCTGGATATCGACTTCACCCCCGTCTACCCCGCCGCCTTCCGGGCGTCGAACCTTCTGACCGTCGCGGCCGCGCGGGTCGATGGTACGCTGACAGACGCCGCGAACTGGGGGGCTCAGGGGGTCGATATCTCGGTCCCCGGCCACAAGGTGCCGGGGATCGGTTTCGATGGCCAGACACAGGAATTCACCGGCTCGCCGATCGCCGCGGCACGGGTGTCCGCCCTTGCGGTCTGTCTGCTGCTGGAGGATCCGGACCTCGATCAATTGGACATGAAAGCCCGCATCACCGAACTGGCAAAATGGCGCCCGCCCGACCGCCCGATACGGCACGGGTTCATACCCGATGACGTGCTCGCCAAACTGACCGGATGCAGGAGCGGCGAGGGATCCTAGGCACGATGATAGGGCGCGCCTGACAGGATCGATATTGCGCGGTAGATCTGCTCTGCCAGCATCACCCGGGCCAGCATGTGCGGCCAGACCATCGGCCCGAAGGACAGCGTGTGATTTGCCGCCTGGCGCAAGGCCCTGTCATGACCGTCCGCACCGCCGATCATGAACACAAAGGCCGGGGCTCCATTGTCCCGTTCGCGGGCAATCAGGTCGGCGAACTCCGGCGACGTCAGGGTCCTGCCCCGCTCGTCCAGCGCGGCGGTCACCGCCCCGGACGGCACCGCCTCCAGCAGACGGGCGGACTGCGCGGCCGGGTCTTTCGCCTTGCGTTCGTCGATCTCCACAACTTCGCAGGGCGCCAGCGCAAGCCCGCGCCCGGATGCGGTCGCGCGTTTCAGATAGTCATCGATCAGATCGGCTTCCGGCCCGGATTTAAGGCGGCCGATGCACGCAATAGTCAGGCGCATCGCGCCGGATCTCTGTTCAGGAAAAA
>JBCCMP010000253.1:0-7655 GCA_039026295.1 Pseudomonadota bacterium
CACGCCCTTGTAACGGGCGACCGCTCCCTCGCCGGCATTGTACGCCGCCAGCGCCAGAACCAGATCGCCGCGAAACATTCGGATGAGATCGCTGAGATAGGCGGCGGAGCCTTTCAGATTCTGGCCCGGGTCAAACACGTTGCGCACGCCATAGCGCCGGGCAGTTCCCGGCATCAGCTGCCCCAGCCCGCGGGCGCCTGCCGGGCTGATGGCACGATGATTGCCGCCGCTTTCGACCATGATCACTGCGATGATCAGCGCCTCGGATACGCGGCCATGGCGGGCGGCTGCCTCGATCTCCGGCCGCCAACGGGCAACGACCCGCGACAGCATGGCTTTCGAACCGAACAGGCGACGGCCCTTGGCACGTTCGATCTGAATGACGCGCATCGCCTCGGCGCGTGAGCCCTTGTCGCGCGCCGCCGGGACCTCTTCCCAGAACCATCCGGCGGCCGCCACTGGCGACGCAACCGAAAGGGCAACCGCAAAAGAGAGAATTTTCCAAAAATTCGACATTCCCGGCTGATCGCCTGCCCGCCGTAAAGAATCGGTAAACCAAATCCGTTCACGGTTCGGGAACCAATCCAGCAACCGGAGACGATCTTGGCCCCACCAGACAGAATGCGCGCCGACTACCATGGCCTTGTCCGTCAGGACGTTCTGCCGCTGATGCCGACCGGTGGGGGGCGCCTGCTGGATCTGGGCGGCGGCGTCGGTGCAACGGCGGCATGGCTGAAAGCCGAGGGACGGTGCGAGGTCGCGGGCGTCATTGATCAGGTGGCGGATGCGCCGGCGGCAGGCCTGGATTTCGCGGAGGCCGGAGATCTTGAAGACCTCAGGTTCCTGAGGCGTATCGTTGACAAACATGGTCCGTTCGAGACCGTGCTGTGTCTGGATGTCCTGGAACACCTGCGCGATCCGTGGACCGTTGTTCGAACGCTTCACCGGGGCCTGGTTCCCGGCGGCCGCATCATCGCCAGCATTCCGAATGTCCGGAATTTCAAGGCGCTGCTTCCGCTTTTGCTGCTGAACCGCTGGACGCTGACCGATGCCGGTGTTTTGGACAGGACGCATCTGCGTTTCTTTGTCAGATCCACGGCGCTGGACCTGATGACGCATTCCGGGCTGGAGCTGGAGGATGTTCGCGCGAAACCCTCTGGCGGGCGGTCCGTGAGGATGTTCCGGGCACTGACCCTTGGCCTGATGAACAGCTTCACCGATCTTCAGTACCTGATCCGCGTTCGCGCGCCGGATCAACCCGTGACCGGGCAAAAGGCATTGCCGGGTTTCGCATTGGCGGGGGGATGACATGCGATTGCTGCGCTGGACTGTTCTGCTCGCCATAACCGGGACCCTGGTCTGGGTCGCGGACATTTATCGACCTGTGACCGATCAACCGGGCATCTCTGCGGCCGTGAGCGAGGCAGAGGAACGGGCCGGTGTGTCCCGAATGCTGCGCGGTCAGGCACAGATGGTTCTGTCAGATCTGGTGATCGAAGATGAACAGAACGGAGTGCGCGATTTCAGGGCGCGTCTGCTGCGCGATGGCAGGTTGCGCCCGACATATGGGCAGGCGCGAAGGCTGTGCCTGAAGGGGCTGGACGATCCCTCTTGCTGGGAAATCGCCGTGCTCGAGGTCGATGGCGAGGCCGCGGGGATCATGGCAGCGGCCAGTCAACAGGTTGAAGAGATCGAAACGGCAGATATTCCGGTGCCCGCGAAGGCCGCCGCCGTGATCGTCGAGACGCCCCCGTTGCCAGCGGTCGCTCTGGTCGCAGTCAAAGCGCCGGTCCTGTCCGCGACTCACCGGGTTGCCCGGGACGTCATCAATGCGCGATCCGGACCCGGCACCGATAATCCGGTCGTCACCCGGCTGCTGCGTGGCACCGACCTTGTGCTGCTGGACCAGCAGGATGGCTGGGGCCGGTTCCGCATCCTTGACGCCTCTGAAAATACCAGTGCCGATGCCGACGTCTATGAGGTCTGGGCCGCCCTGCGCATCCTCGAGATCCTGCCATGAGCGTCCCGCGGGATGACAGATGGGTCGAGCCTGCATCGGCGTGGTCCGACACGGCCGTAATGCCCCGTGCGGACGGATTTACGGATCTGCCGGAGATCCTTTCGATCCTCTGGCGCGGCAAATGGCTGATGGCGCTTTGTCTGACATTGGCCATGGCGTCGGCCTGGGTCCTGCTGCAGAAGCTGCCGAAGGGGTACACGGCCGGCGCAGAGATCATGTTGAACAACCGCCAGACGCACGTTGTCGATATCGAAAGCGTGGTGGGTGATCTGGCAGGCCATGACATGGCGGCGAACGAGCAGCGCGTGCTCACATCGGAGCGGCTTCTGGGGACTGTGATCAGGCGGCTGCGTCTTGATCGCGATCCGGAGTTCAATCCGTCCTTGCGACCGCCCGGCCCCGTCAGCCGCATGAAGGCACGGGTCTTCGGTCTTTTCTCGGGCAGCCCGCTTTCCGCTTATCTGGTGCAACCGAAACCGGTCCTGCATCGGGTCGACGACCCTGATAGCACGCATCGCGCGGCCCTTGAGGCGTTTCGTGCGGCGTTGGAGGTCAGGGGTGTGCCGCGCACGCGCGCCATTGTGCTGCACGTTACCACGTCCAACCCGGCCAAGTCCGCGCTGATCGCCAATGCGTTGGCGGATCTGTACATCGTTGACCAGCTGGAGTCGAAATTCGAGGCGACGCGCCGTGCCTCGGGCTGGTTGAGCGAGCGCATCGCAGAACTGAAGGCCAAGGTGGAGGCATCCGAGGCCGAGATCGAAGCCTTCAAGGCCGAGCAGGCGATCGCAGACGGGCAGGGAAGCGCGCTGACGGCGCAGCAAATTGCCGAGTTGAACACGGAAATGGTATCGGCCCGCGCCGCCCGTGCCGAAGCGGAAGCGCGCTTTGCCCAGATCTCGCGCCGGGTCAAATCAGGCGGGATCGGTGCGGCAGCGGATGTTGTAAGATCAGAGCTTGTTCTGGCGCTGCGCGCTCAATTGGCCGAAGGGTTGAGGCGTGAAGCCGAGCTTGCGGCGCGGTACGGGCCGAAGCATCCCAAGATGATCGATATCCGGGCGGAGATCGGCGATGCCAGAACGGCGATTTCAGCCGAGGTGCGCACGGTTATCGAGACGTTGCGGAACGATGTATCGGTGGCGGCAGCGCGCGAATCCGCGCTGGAACAATCGCTGTCGACGCTGGAGGGCAAATCGCTGATCCAGTCACGCAAGTCTGTTCAGCTGCGCCAGTTGCAGCGGGAAGCGGATGCAGACCGGCTGATCTACGAGAACTTTCTCAACCGGTTCCGGGAGACGTCGGAGCAGGAGGAACTGCAGGATGCAGACGCACGGATATTGAATGCAGCCTTTCCGCCGCAGCGTGCGTCCTCGCCCAATCGCAAGAAGGTGGTCGTCCTTGCGGCTGCGGCTGGACTGCTCCTGGGCATCCTCGTTGTCCTTATGGTCGAGAGACTGAACCGAGGGCTGCGCAGTGCGGCCGATCTGTCTGCCTTGACCGGTCGTCCGGTCCTTGCATCGCTGCCAAGGTCCGGGTTCTGGCGTCGCCGCCTTGGACTGCTGCAGGCTATCAAGGCCCGGCCGAATGCGCAGCTTGCCGAAGCGGTGCGGAAATTACGCACCAGCCTATTTCTCAGCAACGTGGACCGGCCGCCGCAGGTCGTCATGGTCACGTCCGCCGTCGCAGGGGAAGGTAAGTCGACGACGGCACTTCTGTTTGCCCACATGACCGCGCAACTCGGCCGCTCTGTCATTCTGGTTGATTGCGATATTCGAAGGCCAACCCTGCAGGACATTGCGCCGCCGCCTGTCGGTGGGCTGGTTCCGGCGCTGCAGCGCAAGGTGGACGTCTCCGATGCCATCTGCGAGATGCCGGATTTCGGCATCCATACGCTGGCAAATCGAACGGCGTCCCCGCAATCCGCAGACATCCTGTCATCGGACCGGTTTCGCGATCTGATCGCACGGCTGCGACAGAGCTATGACATGGTTGTTCTTGATGCACCGCCGGTGCTGGCCGTGGCCGACGCCGCAGCGATTGGGCATGTCGCCGACACATGCATCTATGCAGTGCGATGGAACAAGACGCCCCGGCAGGTCGTCCAGCATGGCCTTCATCAGCTGACCGGTCTTGGGGTGAGTGTCGCAGGCTGCGTGCTGACCCGTGCTGACCCGGTGCGAGAAGCACGGTACAGCTATTCGCGATACGGCTATGGCGGCGAGGCGGCCCGGAACGCCTACGCCTGAATCGGCCGCTCTGGATGCGGCACGCGCGGTCAGGGCTGCCGCGAACCCATTCAGTCCGGTTTGCGCGGAGTGCCCATGGTTGCGGCGCAGGAAAGCCCCAGAAGCATGGCGAACAACGCAGTATTTGCAGGCACCTGAGGCGCAAAATCGACGGAGCCGTGCAGTGCTGCCGCCATCAGTGTCGCCGGCCCCAGCGCTGCGACCTGGTGGCGTGAATGCACCGCGAATGCCGCGCAGCGGCATCCGATGACCGCCAACCCCAGAGCAATGAGAAGAGCGCCCGGAATGCCGAGTTCGAAGATCAGCTCGAGCACGGTGCTGTGGGCATAATCCCACTCTGCGCCGCTGATGGATGCGGCCAGATAGGGGCGAAAACTGTCTTGGAAGGTGCCAAACCCGTGGCCCACAAGGGGCCGCGCCTCGATCCCTGAGAGGATCAGCCCATAGACGTCCGCCCTCTGATCGGTGAAGGGATCGAAGTCAGAGAGGCGTTCGATCAGAACCGGCGCGCTGAGGATGACAACCGCCGCAGCGCCAGCGGCCGAGACGCGCAACAGCCCGGATGATATGCGCGGCCGCGTGAGCAGCAGGTAGACCGACAAGGCCGCCAGAAAGGCCGCCACTCCGGCGCGCGAGCCGGAGAGAAAAAGCGCGGCGCACGTGATGGCCAGAATCGCGGCGGCAGCGGTTGTGCGGAGGGAGCCGCGCGGAAGGTGCCCGTTCTTATGAGGGGTGGAGAAGCAGGTCAGGCATGCCAATGCCCCCAGCGTCATGAAAAACGCGAATGCGTTCCGGTTTACGAAAGTTCCGGTGACAACGCCTGGATATGCGGGTGGCCCCGTGACGGGATTGGCGCCGAGCACGACCGCGAGTATGCCATAGGCGGCGATGAGCCCGGACCCGGCAGAGATGATCAGGAGCATTCGGTCGGCAACGCCCGCCCGGGTTCCGGCCCGCAGTGCCAGCCAGAAGATCGCGCAGCAGGCGGCCAGCCAGTAGATTGCGCGCCATGTCGCCCCGGGTTCGGCCGAGATCCGGACGCCTGAGTGGCCGGTCTGGTCTTTGAGCCCGTTCCACGCCGGATGACCGAAACTCTCTGCCAATGGTGCCGGCAATGGCAGAGCCTGGATTGCAGCCCAGGACAAAACAGCACCGAAAAGCAGTGCTGGAAGCAGCAACCGGCTGTCCTGCGCCCGGTGTATCGCGGCGCGTTGAGCCGCAATCACCTGGACTGAGAAGACTGTCAGCACGAGGAGCGACAGAATTGCAGCGCCCATTGGCCGATTGCCGCCCCAGAGCACGGCTGACGCCAGAATGCCAAGCGCAATCAGGGTTCCGGAAGCCCCTTGCGAAAGCCGGTTGATGACCGGGAGTTGCTCTGCCGCGATCGGCTTGGCGGCGTGGGTCATCTTGCTGCCGATCGTCGCAACGTCTGTCGTGGTCCTCGACGGGACGGCATCGGGCCGCTATGAGACGCATTGGGTGTGTGCACGGGGGTCATGGAGGCCCCATGGACATCGTAAAGACGTCGCTCCCCGGCGTGCTGCGCATTGTGCCGACCCGGTTTGCAGATGATCGCGGTTTCTTTTGCGAAACCTGGAACAGCCGCCGCATGGCCGAGCACGGTCTGCAGTTTGACTTCGTGCAGGACAATCACTCGTTCTCCGCTGACGCGGGAACGGTCCGCGGCCTGCACTTTCAAGCGCCCCCCCATGCCCAGGCAAAGCTGGTCCGCGTTGCACGCGGCGCGGTGCTGGATGTGGCCGTCGATATCCGGTGGGGTTCGCCGACCTATGGTCGCTGGGTCGCCGTCGAACTGACCGCTGACACTGGCGAACAGTTGCTGATCCCCCACGGGTTTGCGCACGGGTTCGTCACGCTCCAGCCCCGAACAGAGGTGCTCTACAAGGTCGATGCCTTCTACAACAAGGCCTCCGAGGGTGCGCTGAGATTTGATGATCCCGACCTCGCGGTGGATTGGGGCATCGATCCGGCGCGGGCGGTCCTGTCGACCAAGGACGCCGCCGCGGGCAGTTTTGCCGGGTTTCAATCGCCGTTTCAGTTGGAGCCCGCCTAGCTGCGCCGGCATCTCAAGCAAGCCTCGTCGCCGGTCGGCGGCGCCGTGCCCAGCGCAGGCACGGTGCTTCGATCAGGTGCCAGGACAGCACTGCGCAAACCATTGTCGCCGGGAATGCGATCAGGATATTCAGCCAGGGTGTCTGCGGGCCAAACACAAAGACCGCGAGCCCCTGCAGCGGAAACGCGTAGAGATACGTGCCGTAGGAATAGTCGCCGAACCGGTTGTAGATGCCAAATGCACCGGGCCGCCGCAGGCCGAGGGCCAAGGTCGTGTAGACAAGCGCCAGCGCCAGAAGCGGCTCGTACAGCAGCGTTGATCTGGCAAACACGGTCGCCACCAGCAAAAGCGCGGCCACTTCAAGGCTGCGCGGCAGACGGTCTGCGAACGCTGCCAGTGCGGCACCGATCGCAAAGGGCAGAGACAAAAGATGCATGTTCTCGATGTGCGGATGCAGCGGTGCCCATGCCTCCCGCCAGAAGAGCGCTGCCCAGCCTGCCGCAAAGCCGACAAGCACGAGGTTGCCCCATCTGCCTGATCGGAAGGTGCCGCCAATCGCAGCCAACAGCAGCAGAAGGTAGCACGCGACCTCGTATTTCAGCGTCCAAATCGAACCTGCGACCGAGGTGTAGGGGTTTGCCTGGAAGACGCCGGGCAGGGTCGGTACCAGCGGCCCAAAGACCAGGTTTTGACCGACAAAGCGCCAGGTGGCCCCGGCACCGAAATAGTCTGCGAAACCCAGGGTGGTCGTCATGGGGCCCACCACAAGGGTGACGAGGGCGAGAGATGCGAACAGTCCTGGCCAAAGACGCAGAAGCCGTCGCTGCAGGAAACGGATTGGCGCTGCATCCCGTTGCAGACTGATCGTCAGGAGAAACCCCGAGAGGCCGAAGAAGACCATCACCGCCAGCGTGCCGAGCGAATAGCCGGTCAGTTGCTGTAATGGCTCCGGGGTGCCGGGCCCGCGCGTGATCGGCCAGGCATGGGACACCAGCACTGCAAGGGCGGCGAGCATCCTGATCAGGTTCAGGTTGTTGCACTCGGGCCGGTGGTTTTCTTTCAGTGTCGTCATTGGCTCGCTGTCCGGTGTGCACGAGATTGCGGCGCAGCGGCTGCGCTCGCACGCTTTGCGCTGGTGCCACGGTCACCGAGCTCCAATTAAAATTAATTTAATTTTTAGCGCTGCAGAGTGCCGCCAAGGGTGCCGGAAACTTCGGTCACCGCTGTTCCAGAACGAACAAGGCGAGCTAGAAATGCGGATGCTGGTTTTCGGCCGGACGGGCCAGGTTTCAACCGAACTCAGACGGCTTTC
>JBCCMP010000254.1:0-7635 GCA_039026295.1 Pseudomonadota bacterium
GGGTGAGCGACCCATCCTCGGGCACGATCAGGTGTTCACCCTGCAGATCGCCAAGTGAGATCTTATTCTGGGCTGCCAGTCGATGCTCGCGCCGCATATGGGCCATGTACGCCGTCGCATCCAGCTTGAGCACTGTGGCACCGGGCGGCGGATCGGGTTGCGTGATGACTGCCGAGTCCACTTCGCGATTGCGGACCATCGATCTGGTGGTGGTCCAGTCATAAAGGCTGAATTCGACTTCAACGCCGGGATAACTGTCCAGATATCTGCGGATCAGCGGCATCGCTGGACGCGGTGCGTTGGCAACGATCCGCAAGGTCCCGGCATCGACAGCGCCATAGGTCGCAACCTTTTCGGCGACGAGTTCTTCCAGCACCAGCAGGCGGTCGGAAACTTCGAACAGATCCCGCCCGGAATGAGTCAGTTCCACGCGATCATGGCGGCGTACGAAAAGCCGGCTTCCCATGGATTTTTCAAGCTTCTGCAAATGCTCGGTTATTGAAGATTGTGTGAAACCCAGCGCCTCGGCAGCGGCGGAAAAACTGCCTGCCCGGGCGGTTTGCGTAAAGGCTGCAACCTGATAGGGGCTCAACTTCATGTGGCGCTCAGGGCCATGGTCGATTGCCTCCCGACGGACATTGCAAGAGATATTAGTCCAGCTAATTTTGCGTCATCGAACAGTCAATCAGGCTTGCTACCAGATCCCCAAGTCGATTCGGTGACTTGGGGAAGACGACATGGTCGGCATCATCTTGAACGGCGTCACCAAGTCCTTCGGGGATACCTCGGTCCTGAAGGGAATCGATCTGGATATCACCGATGGCGAGTTCCTGACCCTGGTGGGACCATCTGGCTGCGGCAAGTCCACCTTGCTGCGGATCATCGCGGAATTAGAGCAGCAAAGCGGCGGCGATGTTCGGATCGGCAATCGGCTGGTCAACAGCGTTCGCGCGGCGGAGCGGAATCTGGCCATGGTCTTCCAGTCCTATGCCCTATACCAGCATCTGACCGTCGCGCAGAACATGACCGTGCCACTGCGCTTGCGGGAACTGGGGTTCTTCGAACGCTTCCCAGTGATCGGACGGATGATGGCGCGCAGCAAGCATGCCGCCATCATCGAGCAGGTTCGCGAAACCGCCGATGTCCTGCAAATCGGTCCTCTGCTGGATCGCAAACCCGGGCAGCTTTCCGGTGGTCAGCGCCAACGCGCGGCACTCGGTCGGGCGATGGTTCGCAAGCCGGTGGCCTTTCTAATGAACGAGCCTCAGTCGAACCCAGACACCGCGTTGCGCGTGCACATGCGCGCGGAACCGGCCGAACTGCACCGCGATCTGGGCGCGACCTTTATCTATGTGCCCCACGATCAGGCCGCGGCCCTGACCATGTCGGATCGCATGGCCGTCATGATGGGGGGCGAGATCCTGCAACTGGCACCGCCGGAGGAGGTCTATGCGAACCCGTCCGACCTGCGCGTTGCGCAATTCGTGGGATCGCCGAAGATCAACACCTGGGACGCCGTGGTGGATGAGATCGGCCGTATCCATGTGGGCGAGATGGTTCTGGCACGGCGTTGCAACCCTGGCCACGGGCCAAGGATCACGGTGGGCCTGCGCCCTGAACACCTGCAACTGGTGCCGGGCGAGACGATGGGCAGCCTGTCCGGCACCCGCGTCCACCGAGAGAACCTGGGCGCAGATGTCTATCTGCATCTGGATCTGGGCGGGCCGCGCATCGTGGTTCGCGCCGATCCGGGCATGGCACACAACCTGACCATTGGTGACATGGCCCACGCGACACCGTTGCGTGACAAAGCGCTGATCTTCGCCACCGATGGGTCGCGATTGTCGTTCGCCGAAGGCGCGCCCGTCGCGCAGGCGACCGAGGTTGCCTGATGAACCGCACTGCCCATATCTGGTTCGTCGCGCCTGCGACCCTGCTGATGATCGTGATCCTGATCCTGCCGATATTCGCGGCAGCGGTCCTGTCCTTCACGGACTACAGCTTGGGCAATGACAGTTTCAAATGGGTTGGCGACAAGAACTACGACCGGATCTTCAACCGCTCGTCCTTCCAGAAGATGTTCACGGCCACCTTCACCTATGTTCTGGTTGTGGTCCCGTTGGCCGTGGGGCTGGGTCTGGGCGTAGCGCTTCTGATCAATTCAGTCAGCCGGTTCGGGGACGTCTATAAGACAATCTATTTCCTGCCCGTCATGGCAGCCCTGTTGGCCATGGCCATCGTCTGGGAATTCACGCTGCACCCCTCGGTCGGGTTGATCAACCAGACCCTGGCGCGCGGTTGCGGCACGTGGCTGGAGTGGTTCGCCTTCTTCCGAAATGGCTGCGAAAAGACCTTCCCGCTGTGGTTGGGGGACCGTGACTATGCGATTTGGACCGTGTCTTTCATCGGCATCTGGCAAGGGTTTGGGTTCAACATGGTCCTGTACCTTGCAGGGCTGACCTCGGTCCCGCGAGAGTTGTATAACGCGGCCGAGGTGGACGGCGCCAAAACGGGATGGGATCGGTTTCGCCTGGTCACCTGGCCAATGCTGGGCCCGACGACCGTGTTCGTCGTCACCATCACCTGCATCCGGTCCTTCCAGGTCTTCGACACGGTCGAAGCGTTCTATCCCAGCGGCGGTGGCCCGTCGAAATCGGTCTACGTGATGATGTTCGCGATCTTCGAAAAGGGCATCCAGCAGAACCTGATCGGCATGGGCTCGGCGATTACGGTGATCTTCCTCGGCTTCGTGCTGATCCTTACGCTGACCCAGCGATGGCTTGTTGAACGGCGGGTGCACTACTCATGACCGATGTAACCCTTTCCGCGCGCCCGGCGACGACGCTGTCCTGGTCCTGGACCGAGGCGCTGAAGCACGCGGTCCTGATCATCGGCGCATTGATCGTCATCCTGCCATTCTACGTGATGGTGTCGTACTCGCTGAAATCCCCGGGGGAGATTGACCGCAATGAAGGCGGCTTCTTCGGGGCGCAGGAAACGATGGTCAATCCGCGGTGTGTCAAGCGGGCGGAACCGGATCGCACCGCCATCGAGGCCGCACGCCCGGATTTCCCCGGCAAGACGGATCGCGAGATCAAGGCAGCGATGATGGAGCAGATCGAAGCGGGCTGTTCCAGCCGTCCGGTCGTCTTCAACTACACCATGGCGTTCAGTGAAGCGCCCTTGCTGCGCTATCTGCTGAATGGCGTGATTGTGACGGCGTCAATCTTCCTGATCCAGAACATCGTCGCCCTGCCGTGCGCCTATGCCCTCGCCAAGCTGCGTTGGCGGGGGCGAAACTTCGTCTTCACGATGGTGCTGTTCTGCCTGCTGATCCCCGTTCATGCGATCGCTTTGCCGCTTTATTTGGGGTTGGCAAAACTGGGCCTGACGAACACCTATGCGGCACTGATAATCCCCTGGACCATAAGCGTTTTTGGCATCTTCCTGATGCGCCAGTTCTTCATGACCGTGCCGGATGACCTGATCGACGCAGCCCGAATGGATGGTATGTCCGAGTTCGGGATCATCTGGAAGGTCATGCTGCCCACAGCCATTCCCGCCCTGCTGGCCTTCGCGATCTTCAGCGTGGTCGCGCACTGGAACGACTATTTCTGGCCGCGCATCGTGGTCACCGGGACGCGAGAGTTGTTCACGCCTCCGCTTGGCTTGCGCGAGTTCAAGGGTGATGCCGATGGCTCGTTCTTCGGCCCGATGATGGCGACAGCCACCGTGATCGTCACACCGTTGATCGTGGCCTTTTTGCTCGCCCAGCGCCGCTTCATCGAAGGGATCACGCAGACAGGAATGAAGTAGGGCGGGGCTGCAACCCCACCCTACCGACAGAGCGCCCGCGAGAGCGGGACACAACCGGCGCACTGGGGCCAATGGATTGACGTCCACCCCGTCCGCCTTCTGACAGGGAGAGGAGTATCCCATGAAACGCATGTTGACCACCGCCGCGGTGCTGGCAGCCTTGGCTGGCCCGACTATTGCGGAAGACAAGATCGTCGTCGAGTTCGCTTATCCGTACAGCCATCTCTTTGATGTGACTTACGAAAAGATCCTGCCGAAGTTCTATGCGGAGAATCCGAATATCGAAATCAAGATGCGCGCGGCATACGAATCCTATGAAGATTGCACCAACACCATCTTGCGCGGGTCCGTCGCTGGTACCCTGCCGGACGTGACCATGCAGGGCCTGAACCGTCAGCAGCCGCTGGTCGAAAAAGGCATCGCCAAGTCGCTGGAGCCGTTCATCGCCAACGAAGCTGACTTCGCCAAGGATGGCTACCACAAAGCCATGCTGGACCTGGGCACGTTTAACAACGAAGTCCACGGTCTGCCGTTCCCGGTGTCGCTGCCCGTCGGCTATTACAACATGGACCTGATGGCGAAGGCTGGCATCACCGAGCAAAGCCAATTGCCAAAGACCTGGGAAGAAGTTGTCGCGGTGTGCAGCAAGCTGCGCGAAGCTGGTGTGAAGAACCCGATGTTCTGGGGCTGGAACATTACAGGCAACTGGTTCCTGCAAGCCTTGCTGTGGTCTCAGGACAGCGCGATTGTCGACGCGGCAAACAATGCGACCATCGACAGCGCCGAGGCGCTAACCGCGCTCGACACCATGAAGGGCATCTTCCGCGGCTGCGACATGCAGAACCTGGAATGGAAAGGTGCATTGGCCTCGTTCTCGGCTGGCGAGATTGGCATGATGTTCTGGTCGACCTCGGCTCTTGGCGCCGTCGAGCGTAGCCAGGGCGACTTCATGCTGATGACCAATGAATTCCCGGGCCTGGTCGATGGCGGCCCGCTGGGTCTCCCTGCTGGCGGCAACTCGGCCATGATGGTGTCGACTTCGAAAGACCCAAAAGAACTGGAAGCTGCCTGGAAATGGCTGAAGTTTATCACCTCGGGCGAAGGCGCGGCTGACGTGGCCCGCACCACCGGCTACATGCCGCCGAACAAGGCTGCCAACGAGATCATCCTTGCGGATTTCTACACCGGCAACCCGAACAAAGAGACCGCCGTGCGTCAGTTGCCGCTGCTGCGCGATTGGCAAGCCTACCCGGGCGACAATGGCCTCGCGATTACTCAAGTTATCTATGACGGCATCGAAGTAATCGTCACCGGCGAATTCGACGATATGAAATAACTTCAGCAAGAACTGACTGAAGAGGTCAAATATCTGCTGCCTGACAGCTAAGCCATTCATTGACATTGCAGGGTGCGGGCCGCCGCACCCTGCGCACGCATTCAGGGGGAACGTCATGAAGCTGATCCAACTTACAGACATTCATCTGACCACGCCTGGTCACAAGATTGGCGGGCGCGACCCCAATGCCAACTTTCAGAAAGCCTTGGATCATGCGCTGTCGAACCACCCGGACGCCGAGGCCGTGATCATCACCGGCGATTTGTCTGATTGGGGTGACGCACCGGATTACCTTTGGCTGAAAAACATTCTGGCCGACATCGACATACCGGCGCACCTGTGCATCGGCAATCACGACGACCGACCCACGTTACTGGGCGTGTTTCCGGAACTGGCTGACGAAAACGGGTTCGTGCAGCAGGCCATTCCCCTTAGCGGCGGTACCGCGCTGCTGTTGGACACATGGGTGCCGGAAACCCACGCCGGGCACTTCTGCGAAACCCGTGCCGCGTGGTTGGATCGCCAGCTTTCCGAAGGCGACGGTCCGTTCTGGCTGTTCGTGCACCATAACCCGATCCCAACGCATATCGGTCCGGTGGATCAGATCATGTTGTTGGACGCCGATCGTTTAGGTGCAGTTATTGCAACGAACCGGGAAAAGATTACTCAACTTTTTTTGGCCACTGCCACCTACCGCTGACAGGCTCATTACATGGCATACCAGTTAGCCCGCCGCGCGGGACCAATCATGCCGGCTGGCCGAACTACGGCGAGACGAACTTGCTCACGGCCTCGGACCTGCCAGAGGCGTACGCGGTCATCATGGCGGACGTCGCGTCGGTAACCGTCAGCATGGTAGAATACGGCTACACCGGCACCCTGCGCGTTGAAGGTTCTCCGGACTATGCGGACTGGTCACGCGCCAGCATGGCACGATGACGGGGCGCACTTAGAATTCCGGGCCCTTTGCGAACTGGAAAGATACTGGCTCACCGACAGTCCGATGTGACGGTTTGCATTGGCGTTCATCCAAGCGTTGGGTGGTAACAACTTAGCCCTCATCGCCTTGCGTTTTCACGAAAGAACTTGTGCACATTGATGGTCAAGGCCATCGCTCTTGGGGTTGGTAATTCCGTTTCGATACTCTGGCCTATCTTTGATACTGACCCCTTGCGCTGCAGCGAAAGTCCGGAAAGTTCCGCAGGCTCCGAGTTCCAACGGGCGGTGCGGTCATCAACGCTTGGGCAGGTCGACGTAACGGTCACGATCGACGAACATCCGCTCTTGTGCTTCGGCCTCGGCTTATTGCGATGCACCGTATTGCAGAATGGGCTCAAATCGGACCTTAGACATCTGGGCATGACGGGAAATCCCAAAATCGTCCTTCGCGGGTCGCCCTGACGTTGGCGAGTGGTGTTTCTATCGGGTCCGCATATCAGCAGGTCACTCGCTGGCAGCAGGCCGAACAACGGCTTCACCATCGGCGGCCGTGCGGATGCGTTGCCTGCAGGTGCAGCGCGTTCTTGGAATCGGGGGAATCGTCGCTCCATATCGGATCCAGGTGATATCCGGGTCCCGCACGAAAGCGGGACGGCGTTGCAGGCCCGCGACCGAGCCCCCGGTCGCCGCGCGGGGGCGTCCCTGCTGGTTCCCGTGGTCCCCTGTGCGGGGACCGACAGTGGGCTGTGAAAGATTGCCTTGGGTAGTATTCGGCGACCGCCCATCCGGTTGTTGAGGGTGCACCCGCCCCGGCCGACGCGGGACGGGTCACGCCCGGTTGGTCAACGATATTTAGATGTGCACGTTTGCCTGACATTTAGATGTGCACGTTTTGCCCGACGACCGCGTGCTTCCCAGCCGGCGCACCGCCCGGTGACCGTCCTTGCCGCGCCTCACCGCCATGAAATCACGATCGGCAAATGGTCCGGCAGGTCCCATTTGTTGTAACGCTTGACCCCGAACAGGCCCAGGCATCCACAGCAGCCTTGACTGTACCAACTGGTGACGTCGATCGCCCTGACGTCCAGAGGTACGTTGCCGATTGCCCAATCATACGTTCTGTCCAGTGTTTTGTGGACGTTGTGGGTCGGGCCGCCATGATATGATCTGGTGTTAGGAGGAAGATTCCGGTCCACATCCCCTGGCTCACAGTTGAAATCCCCGAACACGATGAAGTTTCCGGGGCCGTGCAGATCAGACTGATTTGCCGCCACCCAGTGCACCATCGTCGCTGCCTTGTAGCTGGAATTGGCGTGATAAATGTATAGATTCGTGCCGTTCACAACCCCAACGGACGCGACGAGCCGTTTGCTTTGCCCGGTGAACGCATTGCCGCCCCGGTATCCAATGTCGTTACCGGTCAGATCGCTGTAATTCGCCACCGGCGTGTTCAACAGCGGGATTTCCTGGCCTGTCTGGTTATTGAAAGCACCATAGCCAAGTTGCGCGGTTCTGGTCGATTTCGCGCGCCGCCGAACGGTCAC
>JBCCMP010000255.1:0-7616 GCA_039026295.1 Pseudomonadota bacterium
GTCGGCGCGCACAATCTCGGCCGCCAGTTCGCTGTCTCGCAGCGCCATCGCCTCGATGGCCTGCGTCAGCTGTTCTTCAGCCAATCCGCCCATTTCTGCGATCCGGGCAGAGATATTGCGCAGATCATCGTCAAAGGCCGAGCGGATATGGGGTGCCTGTTCCAACGGTTCCTCCTGCTGCCTCAACCGAACCGGCCGGTGATGTATTGCTGGGTCTTCTCATGGTCCGGGTTTGTGAAGATCTTCGAGGTCTCGCCGTATTCCAGCAGCAGCCCCAGATGGAAAAAGGCCGTCTTCTGGCTGACCCGCGCGGCCTGCTGCATCGAGTGGGTAACGATCACGACTGCATACGACTGGCGAAGCTCGTCAATCAGTTCTTCGATCTGCGCCGTGGCAATGGGATCAAGGGCAGAGCACGGCTCGTCCATCAGCAGAACCTCTGGCGCGGTTGCGATGGCCCGCGCGATGCACAGGCGCTGCTGCTGTCCCCCGGAAAGTCCGGTACCGGGCTTGTCCAGGCGATCCTTCACCTCGTCCCAGATCGCGGCGCGTTTCAGTGAATGCTCGACTATCTGGTCAAGTTCAGCCTTGTTCGCCGCCAACCCATGGATGCGGGGGCCGTATGCAACATTGTCATAGATCGACTTCGGGAACGGATTCGGTTTCTGAAACACCATGCCGACACGGGCGCGCAGCTGCACCGGATCGACATCACGTTCGTAGATGTCCATGCCATCCATAAGGATGTCCCCGCTGACGCGGCAGATGTCGATGGTGTCATTCATCCGGTTCAAACAGCGCAGGAAAGTCGACTTCCCGCAGCCCGAAGGACCGATAAAGGCAGTCACAGAGTTCGGTTCGATATCGACCGAAACTTTGTCCAGCGCCTGCGTCTCGCCATAAAAGACGTCGACGTCGCGCGCCGAGATTTTTACGTGGTTGGAAATCGTCATGCTTCCGTCAGCCATTCTACCAGCGCCTTTCGAACCGTCTGCGCAGCATCACCGCCAACGCGTTCATCAGAATGAGGAAGAGAAGAAGGACCGAAATCGCCACCGCCGTCTTCCCGTCGAACAGGCGTTCGGCCTGATTGTTCCACAGATAGATCAACGACGGCAACACCGTCGATTTGTCCAATGGCCCGGCGGGCGGATCCTGAATGAAGGCGTTCATGCCCACGATGATCAGCGGCGCCGTCTCGCCCAGCGCCTGCGCCATTGCTATGATGGACCCGGTCAGAATTCCGGGCATTGCCAGTGGCAGGACATGGTGGGTCGAGGTCTGCAACTTCGACGCACCAAGCCCCAGCGCGGCATCCCTGATCGAGCCGGGCACAGCCTTGATCGAGGCCCGCGCGGCGATGATGATCGTCGGCAGAGACATCAGCGCCAGCACCACACCGCCGACCAGCGGGGTCGAGCGTGGATCATTCGTGATCGCTTTCAGCACGCCGTCGAAAAGATCAATCCCGAAGAGGTTCACCCCCGAGATCAGCACGGTGATGCCGAACAGGCCGAAGACGATCGACGGCACGGCGGCCAAGTTGTTGATGTTGATTTCGATCATCTGGGTCAGGCGGTTCTTCGGCGCAAACTCTTCCAGATAGATCGACGCCATCACGCCGATTGGAAAGGCCAGCAGAAAGGTGACGATCATCGTCCAGAAGCTGCCGACCAGCGCCCCCCAGATGCCGGCAAGTTCAGCGTTCGAGCTGTCTGCCGCCGTCAGAACCCGCCAGTTGAACCGCTCGTCGATCTTGCCGCGGCGGTCCAGATTCTCCAGCCACAGAACCTGGCGATCGTTGACCTTTCGCTCCGCCTCTGGCCGTTCAAAAACATAAGCGCCCCAGTCACCTGCCGCGATCTGACCAGCCGCACGGACCGGGTCGATGATAACGCCCTTCACCAGTTCTGGTGCCATCTCGGTGACTTTGACCCAACCCTTTTCGATCCTGACGAAGACCGTCGGATCGTCACTTCGCAACGCGAACATATGCTCCGGCGCCGTCGCCGCGGTTTGCGCCGCCACGGCCTTCACCGCGGTCGCATCGCGTTGGGCGCGGAAGCCTTCTAACGCCCTGGTCAACCTTGCGCGCTCATCTTCCGATGTGGCCGCACTCAGCGCAGCCTCGGTTCCGCTGACTGCACGCGCCTGATCACGTTCTGTACGCTCTAAGGCACGGGCCTCGCGCGACCGGTCTACCTGCATCAGCAATCTTGCTTCGGCCAAGGCACTGCGAGGAACTTCGATCTCGACCTCATCGTCGCTTGCGCCGGGTAAGACTGCAATGCCGCCCTCCGCCCTTAACTCGCGCAGCGTCCCGAAATAGCCTTGCATGTAGAGCTGCATCTGATCGTCCAAAAGGGCGTCATAGCGATAGACCTCGCCGATCAGATCCGGATCGGCCTTCACGGCTTGTCCCAGTTCGTATCCCGCATCCTGCGACATCAGGCCGTTCAACTGACGCCGCTCTTTACGCCCGATATCACCGCCAACCGCGGTGCGGAGACTGGCCCGCACAGTTTTGTCCAACGCCGGGATCAGACGCGGGTTGGGATCGGTGATCCGCTCCATCTGCTGGTCTGTGACCTCGATGGGCACATCCAATGACAGATAGTATTCGGTGCTGACACTCAGCGTTTTCGACACGACGGTGTATATCAGGATCAGCAGTGCCGTGACCGCGATCGCGATCGCCAGGATACCGTAGAGCCTCAGCCGCACCTCGGCCCAGTGGCGCCGTTTCAGCCGCCGCGCGGACGCATCTGACACGTGTTTCGCTGACAGCGCCGTGATGTCGAATGCTGGATCGCTCATCCCGGCCTCAATCGTATTTCTGGCGATACTTGCGGACGATCCGCAGCGCAAAGATGTTCAGCGCCAGCGTGGCGATGAACAGGGCAAAGCCCAGGGTATAGGCCGGACCCGCGGCGGTCTCGGCCTCGGTATCCCCCAGGATCAACATCGTGATCTGGACGGTCACCGTCGTGACCTTCTCCAACGGGTTGAAGGTCAGATTGGCCGACTGACCAACGGCCATGACCACGATCATGGTCTCGCCCACGGCGCGGGAAATGCCCAGCAGCCCGGCGGACACGATCCCCGGCAGGGCGGCAGGAAAGACGACCTTGGTGATCGTCTCCGCCTTCGTCGCGCCCAGCCCATAGGACCCATCACGTAGCGCCTGCGGCACGGCGTTGATCACATCATCCGACAAGGAACTGATGAACGGGATAATCATGATGCCCATGACCAGCCCGGCGGTCAGAGCGCTTTCCGCTTCAACTGCCAGGCCCAGACTGTCACCCAGACCGACCATGAACGGTGCGACGGTGACGGCCGCAAAGAAGCCGTAGACCACCGTCGGGATCCCGGCCAGAACCTCCAGAACCGGCTTGATCGTGGACCGGGTCTTGGCGCTCGCGAACTCCGACAGGTAGATGGCCGCAAACAATCCGACCGGCAGCGCGACAGCCATGGCAATGACCGTGATCATCGCCGTACCCAGAAACAATGGCACAGCGCCAACCTTGTCCGGCGACATCTCTCCGGTATGCACGCCTGCCAGCGGGCTCCAGGTCGTGCCGAACAGGAACTTGTGGACCTGCCAGTCGATCTTGCTGAAGAAATTCAGCGTCTCGCCAATCAGCGACAGGAAGATGCCAACCGTGGTAATGATCGCCACGGTCGCGGCCAGCCACAGGATCGTGCGCAGAATGATCTCGGACCGGTTTCGCGCGCGAAAGGTTGTCGACACCCGGCTCAGCGCCCAGCCACCAGCCGCCAGCGCCGCGATGACGCCAGCCGAGGACACGACCCAGACCCGCGTCGCATTCAACCCGGCGAACACGCCTGCCAGTTCCTCGCGCACCGCATCTGTCTTTGAAACAACGTTGCCCAGCACGATCGCCCGAGCGTCGTTCAGGGCTGATTCAGCCGACAGTCCTGTCAGGTCTGGTGCAATCCGGGCCACTGCCTCCCGCATCTCGCCCGAGACCATGTAGCTGGCCAAGATGTTGACGATGATCACGACCCCGTAGCCGATCAGGCCGACGCACAGCAGTGCGAACATGCCGTGATAGCCCGGTCGCGAATGCAGGCTGGCAAGGGTACCACCGGCAGCGGCGATGGCGCGGGTCCGGGCGGCGACAAAAAAGGCCAGCGAAAGACCGGCGATGATCAATAGGCTCAGCGGCAGCATGGCCGGGGTTCCTTGTCGTCGCGCATCTGCGCAGGCTGAACCGAAAATGCCTTGTGGGCATGATGCGCGCGATCGAAACCGCGCGCATCGGAACGCATCAGGGAAATTCCCTTACTTCAGACCTTCTTCGCCGGTCATCGACGCTTTCGACATCACGCGGGTCGCGTTGTCGGTGTGGGCTTCGGCCGGCAGCGGGATCATGCCGATATCGGTCAGATAGCCTTCTTCGCCCGAGGCGTCTTCCGACACGAACTCAGCAGCATAATCCATGATCCCCGGAATGACCGGGATGTGTGCGGCTTTGATGTAGAAGAACATTGTCCGCGAAACCGGATAGTCGCCCGAGGCGATGTTCTCGAACTCAGGCTCGACACCGCCGACGGTCGCGCCTTTCAGTCGGTCAGAGTTCTGATCGAGGAACGAGAAGCCGAAGACGCCCAGCGCGTTCTGGTTGGCCTCCAGCTTGGTGACGATCAGGTTGTCGTTCTCTCCCGCGTCGACCCATACGCCATCGTCGCGAATTTCGGCGCCCTTGCACACCGCCTTTTCCAGACCAGCTTCCGAGCAACCCTTTTCGATCGCCAGTTCCATGAACGCGTCACGGGTGCCCGAGGACGGCGGGGGGCCCAGAACTTCGATCTTGGCCGCAGGCAGCGACGGATCGATCTCGTTCCACATGCTCGGCTCGCCCTGGCCCTTGGCCAACGCCTTGAACAGGATCTCGCGGGTCAGCGAAAACGTCGGGGCGTCCTTGGCGTTTGCAACGACGATGCCGTCATAGCCGACAATCGACTCGATGATGTCGGTGACACCGTTCTCGTTGCACAGTTTGAACTCTTTCGCCTTCATGCGACGCGAGGCGTTCGTGATGTCCGGGGTGTCGGTGCCGACGCCCGAGCAGAAAAGCTTCAGGCCGCCGCCAGATCCGGTCGATTCAACGGCAGGGGTCGGGTTCCCTGTGGTCTTGGCGAAGGTCTCGGCCACCGAAATCGAGAACGGAAAAACCGTGGACGAGCCGACGATCTTAATTTGGTCCCGGGCCACTGCGGCAGACGCGGTGGCCGCAACGGCGACGGCGGTCGCCACACCGAGGATACGTGTTGTCATGTGTGCTGCTCCATCTCATGAGAGGATGTTTGGTGAGCCGCTTCTGGTGGCGAATTGCTGTGCGTGTATGACGGCTGTGTAACAGTTTTATGTCACTCGACGCCGAGGTCGCGGCGGCCCGGCACGGGTCGGGGATGCAGCCCATAGTTTTTTCGCGGCCTGCGAGGCATTTGGGCAAAGAAGTTCAGTCCGGATCGACGGGGCGATACCCGCGACGGGCCAGCTCCGCCGAGATCAAATCCGCAGACCGTATGCCCCAATGGTAGCGTTTGTAGACGGAATCAAAGTCTTTCGCGCTGGCAAGCGCACGTCCGATTCGCGCCTGACGATCATCCGCCGACAGGCCGGCAATATGCGCAGGCCCCAGACCAAAGCTGTCCAGAACGCGGTCCATTGCGGCCGATTGCTCGTCTAAGTTCTGCATTTTGTGCGCCGAGATCAGCGATGTAAGCGCCTTGTCCTGCGGCGACGAGATCCTGTTCCCGGCCCACAGCCCGAACGCAATGATCGCTGTCGTAACGCCGACGATTAAGAACAGCAGGAAAGGCAGGCTCATGGCTGCAACCGGGCTGGGGACACCAGCACAGCGTAATCTCGGCCCCCCGGGCTTCGCAATTGCACTGGCCGCCTCACACCCGAAGAACGCCCTTCCCGGCAGGGAAGGGCAGTCGCAAAGTCGCAGACCTACTCCATCACGGGGATGGAGAACGCCGCGCCTTCCTTGATGCCGGATGGCCAGCGGACCGTGGCTGTCTTGGTGCGGGTGTAGAACCGGAATGCGTCCGGGCCGTGCTGATTCAAATCACCGAAGACCGACTTCTTCCACCCGCCGAACGTGTGATAAGCGAGCGGCACAGGGATCGGAACGTTGACACCCACCATGCCGATATTGATCCGGTTCAGGAAGTCCCGGGCGGTATCGCCGTCGCGGGTGAAGATCGCAGCACCGTTGCCATATTCGTGGTCCATCGCCAGACCGAGGGCTTCCTCGTAAGACGAAGCGCGAACCGTCGACAGAACCGGCCCGAAGATCTCTTGCGTGTAGATGTCCATGTCCTTGGTGACGTTGTCGAAAAGGCATCCACCGATGAAATTGCCGTCTTCGTAGCCCTGCATCGAAAAATCGCGGCCGTCGACCACCAGATTGGCACCCTCCTCGACACCGCGGTCCACGAGGCCCTTAACCCGGTTATAGGCCTCTTTCGTCACCAGCGGCCCGAAGTCGACATCGTCGCCTGCGGTGTAGGGGCCGATCTTCAGGCTTTCGACCCTGGGCGCGAGCTTTTCGATCAGGCGGTCGGCTGTTTCTTCACCCACGGGCACCGCGACCGACACGGCCATGCAACGCTCGCCTGCCGCGCCGTAGCCCGATCCGACAAGCGCATCGACCGTCTGGTCCATGTCGGCATCCGGCATCACGATCATGTGGTTCTTAGCACCACCGAAGCACTGGACCCTTTTGCCGTTCGCGCAGCCACGCCCATAGACATACTGTGCGATAGGGGTCGAGCCGACGAAGCCGACCGCGCCGATATCCGGATCATCCAGGATCGCGTCGACCGACACTTTGTCGCCGTTCACAACGTTCATCACGCCTTCCGGCAAACCCGCTTCGACCAGCAGTTCCGCCAGCATCAGCGGCACCGATGGGTCACGCTCGGACGGCTTAAGAATGAAGGCGTTGCCGCAGACCAGCGCCGGGCAGAATTTCCACATCGGGATCATGGCCGGGAAATTGAACGGGGTGATCCCGGCGGCGACCCCGACCGGCTGGCGCATGGAATACATGTCGATCCCCGGACCGGCATTGTCCGTAAACTCCCCCTTCAGCATCTGCGGCGCCCCGATGCAGAACTCGGCGACTTCCAGGCCGCGCTGCACATCACCCTTGGCATCGGGGATCGTCTTGCCGTGTTCGCGGCTCAATGCTTCTGCGAGCTTGTCCATGTCCCGGTGCAACAGACGCACAAACTCCATCATTACCCTGGCCCGGCGCTGCGGGTTCTGCGCGGCCCAGGCAGGTTGAGCTGCCTTGGCGTTCTCCACCGCGGCGCGGACCTCTGCCTCCGAAGCGAGCGGGCACTTGGCCTGCACTTCGCCGGTTGCCGGGTTGTAGACATCGGCAAAGCGTCCCGAGGTGCCCTGGACATGCTTACCGCCACTGAACTCACCAATTACATTGGCGGTAAGCATGTCCAGGGAACCTCGGGACGCTTTGCCGATGTCTACAAACCGGCAACCGGAGAAGTGCAGGCCAAATGCACGCTCGCGTCGGAGGCAGAGTTCCGCGCAGAGCTGGAGAACGCCA
>JBCCMP010000256.1:0-7605 GCA_039026295.1 Pseudomonadota bacterium
AGGGCATTTCCGCCGACATCATCGCCACGAAATACGGTTTCAGCCGCGATGACGTCGACGCCTAAGCCGTTGAATCCCAGAAACGCGCGGCGAAGGCCTGGGAGGAAGATCGCTTCGAGAAATCCGTCGTAACGGTCAGGGACCAGAACGGTATTCCGATCCTCGATCATGACGAACACATGCGGCCAGAGGTTGACATGCAGAGCCTCGGCTCGCTCAAGGCCAGCTTCAAGGACATGGGCGAAAAGATGCCGGGCTTCGACGCTGTCGCGATGCTGCGCTACCCCGAATACGAAAAAATCGACCATGTGCACCATGCCGGGAACTCGTCGGGCATCGTGGACGGCTCTGCCGCCGTGCTGATCGGTTCAAAGGAAGCAGGTGAACGCCTTGGCCTGACACCCCGTGCGCGCATCCGGAACACCACCAAGATTGGCACTGATCCCACCATCAACCTGACCGGCCCCGTCCCTGCGACCGAAAAGGCGCTGGCCAATTCCGGCATGAAGTTCTCAGATATTGACCTTTTTGAGGTGAATGAGGCCTTTGCAAGCATCGCGCTCATGTTCTTGACACATTTCGATGCTGATCATGGACGGGTAAATGTTAACGGTGGTGCTATTGCGATGGGCCATCCGCTGGGTGCAACCGGCGCGATGATCATCGGCACTGCTCTTGATGAATTGGAACGGACCGGCAAAGAGACGGCGCTTTGCACCCTGTGTGTTGCCTCAGGGATGGGCGCTGCCACGATTATCGAGCGGGTCTGAACCGGTGAAGGATTTTGAATGGACGCGGGCGCGGACCCGATTGAAGTTGTGTTGCGCCAGGACGAAGCATTCGGTCCTGATGGCGTCGACATTGACCTCTGGATGTCGACCCTGACATGGCCGCTCACCATGCAATCAGGCGAGGCCCGCATCGTGCTGCCGGACCGGGAATCGGTCGCGGCAGAGGTCGAACGGGTCTGTGCCATCGCGCGCGACGAGGGCGTCGTCCGCACCCGGACACGCATCCTCTCGCATCTGCAGCCAGCAGAAGACACCACGATCCTGTCGTCACTGAAGGACCGTTTCTCCAGCGATGGCTCTTTGCTCGGCTCATCTCCACTGACCTGGACGCTGGTGTCGCAAAGTGGCGAGTGGAAGGTCCGTCAGGTGTACTTCGAGCGGTTGGAATTCGGCCTGCCGCGCTGATCAGCGCATCGGCCACGCGCGGCGATTCCAGCCTGCAAAGCGTCGCTCTTCACCGGTTTTTAAGCTCAACTTTAGGTACCCGGTCCCCATGTCCCATCAACCAAGACTGGTCTGAGGGACGACTGCCAGCATGCGACTTCAAATCTTCTGAGCCACCCCGCGGACGTATCGCGAGCAAAGGGATCGCCCATGGTCGATGTCGGCCAGTTGCTGAATGGATTTGGCCCGCTCTTGATGGCAGGGGACGTCGCTGCGTTGGCGCGTCGCTATCATCTGCCCTGCGTTATCGAAATGCACGGGCAACAATCGACGAAAGAAACCCGGGCGGAATTGGAAGAGATGCTGCGCAACTATTCTGTTCACGTCCGCGAGCAGGGTGTCGTCCAGATCAGGTCGACGATCCAATCGCAGGGGCTCCTGACCAGCCAGTCCAGCTTCGCGACGGCGCGTCTGGACTACCTGGACAAGGCTGGCGAAGTTCTGAACCGGTCACTCACGCACTACGTGCTTCGCCGGACAGGTACCGACTGGCGGATCGCGGTTGTCTCGATCGGACGATCGGCCGGCGGGATCTGCCATGCCTTTTTGGGTGGCAGCGCTGCCTGACCGACCACGCGCAGACGTCGGCCCAGATCTCTGAAAACCTGAATTCTGTCAACGACCGCCCCAGAGGGAGGAACACAGCGCCATGACCGAAATATTCAAAATGGCCGTCGCGGACGGCGTCGCAACCATCACCTGGGATCTGCCGGACGCGACCATGAACGTCCTGAACGAGCAGGGCATTCGCGAACTGGACGCCTGTGTCGACCAGGTCCTGGCCGACGATGCGATCAAAGGTGCCGTCATCACATCCGGCAAGGCCGACTTCGCGGGTGGCATGGATCTGCACGTGATCGCCGAGACGAAGTCGCGCGCCGCCGCATCCGGCAACCCGGCCGAGGCGGTCTTCAACATGATCATGGAACTGCATGGGGTGCTGCGTAAGATCGAAACGGCGGGTGCCGATCCGAAAACGAAAAAAGGCGGCAAACCGTTCTGCTGGGCAGCCCCCGGCACGGCCGCTGGCATCGGTCTGGAGATCGGCCTTGCCTGCCACCACCGCATCGCTGCCGATAATCCAAAGGCCAAGATCGGCCTGCCGGAAATTCTGGTCGGCATCTTCCCCGGTGCAGGCGGCACGACCCGCCTCGTCCGGATGCTGGGCCTGATGGGCTCGGCCGAAGCGCTCCTTCAGGGCAAGATGTACGCGCCCAAGAAGGCCAAGGCGATGATGATCATCGACAAGGTTGTCCCGGCGGAAGAACTCCTGAGTGCGGCCACCGACTGGGTCGCGAATGCCAAGGAAACCGATGCCGTCAAACCGTGGGATCAGAAGGGTTACAAGATGCCCGGCGGTGGGCCCTACACGCCGAAGGGCTTCGAGATGTTCCTCGGCGGCGTTGTGATGACCCATGGCAAGACGCAGGGCGTCTATCCGGCGGCCAAGGCCATGCTCTCGGCGGTCTATGAAGGCGCGATGGTGCCCTTCGACACCGCGCTGAAGATCGAAGCGCGCTGGTTCACCAACATCCTTATGAACCCGTCATCGGAAGCCATGATCCGCAGCCTTTTCCTGAACAAGCAGGCGCTCGAAAAAGGCGCGGTCCGCCCGGCAGGGGTCCCGGACATGTCCGTTCGGAAGGTCGGCGTACTCGGCGCGGGGATGATGGGCGCAGGCATCGCCTATGTTTCGGCCCAGGCGGGGATCGAGGTGGTTCTCTTGGATCGCGATCTCGATGCGGCCGAAAAGGGCAAGTCCTACTCCACTGACCTGCTCGACAAGGGCATCGCCCGAAAGCGCGTCACGGAAGAAAAGAAGGCCGAGGTGCTGGACCGCATCGCGACCACGACTGATTACGCCGATCTCTCAGACTGCGACCTGATCGTCGAAGCGGTGTTCGAAGATCCCGGCATCAAGGCCACCGTGACCAAGGCGACCGAGGCCGAAATTGCGGAAGACGCGATCTTCGCGACCAACACGTCGACCTTGCCGATCACCGATCTGGCAAAGGCCAGCGCCCGGCCGGACAAGTTCATCGGCATCCACTTCTTCTCGCCCGTCGACAAGATGCTGCTGGTCGAGATCATCAAGGGGAAGGAAACCGGCGACGCCGCCGTCGCCAAGGCCCTGGATTTCGTGCGCCAGATCAAGAAGACGCCGATCGTCGTCAACGACGCCCGCTTCTTTTACGCCAACCGCTGCATCATTCCCTACATCAACGAGGGGCTGCGCATGGTGACAGAGGGTGTGAAACCCGCCCTGATCGAGAACGCGGCCAAACAGATGGGCATGCCGCTGGGTCCGCTCCAACTGACCGACGAGACATCGCTGGATCTCGGCCTGAAAATCGCGAAGGCGACCGAAGCCGCCATGGGCGATGCCTATCCACGCTCGGGTGCGGACGATCTGCTGCATGAAATGGTCGAAAAACGCGGCCGGCTGGGGCGCAAGTCCTCGGGCGGCATGTATGCCTATCGCCAGGATGGCAAGCGCGATGGCCTTTGGGAAGGTCTGGGCGAAATCTGGCCGGTGGCAGACGAACAGCCCGCGCTGGAAGACGTGCAGAATCGACTGATGATGGCGCAGACGCTCGAGGCTGTCCGGGCTCTGGAAGAGGACGTCCTGATGGACATCCGCGAAGGCGATGTCGGCGCGATCCTCGGCTGGGGCTTTGCGCCGTGGTCCGGCGGCCCGCTCAGCTGGCTCGACATGATGGGCGCAGGGAAGGCGAAAGAGATCTGCGACGATCTGACCGCGCGCTTCGGCGAGCGCTTCACGGCCCCGGCGCTTTTGGCGGAAATGGCTGAAAAAGAACAGAAATTCTACGGGCGCTTTGCCCCGGCCGAAGCGGCGTAAACGCGAACATAGGGCGCCGAAAACAGACGGCGCCCGTTAACCCTCTGTTAACAATAAGAAAAAGACGCCTGCGGCGGTTTCGGGTTTACAATTAACCGCCATAGGGTAAGCTCCACCCCAAAGAATATTTCAAACGGCACGTGGCTTTTCGCGAGATGTTCCGACGGATACTCCTACTGGGGCTGATCCCCGTTGCTGCTGTGGCCTTTCTGGTGATGGAGGTGCCGATGGCGTCGGGAAAAGTCGTAACGCTGTTCTCCGAGATAAACGGAACGCTGGTGAACGGCTCTGGCAGTCCCCAGTCCGGGATCCGGATAGAGCGTTGGTGGCGGTACGGCACCGAAGGGGACGGCGAGTCGGATATGGCAACGACAGGTCAGGATGGCAGCTTTTTCTTTCCGGCCATCACGCAGGATAGCACATGGGCCGGTATCTTGCCCGGTACCCCTTCAATCAAACAGCGGATCACGGCCCACGGCCCGAACGGAGATGTGAAGCTCTGGTTCGCGGTCAAGAACAGCTTTGATGCAAATTCGGAAACCGGCGGAGCGCCGGCCAACGTGATTTGCCGCATAGATCAGGAACCGAATGCCGACGGACCGGTGTTCGGGACCTGTCGCCTCGCGGACTAGTCCGCAGACCCACCCGCGCCGAATTTCGTCGGCGCGGTTTTTTTGAAAAACGATTTCCTGGAGAGACCTTATGGCAGTAACGCCCCTCACTCCCCCAGAGTCTTCACGATGCGCAGATGCGGTATATGCCGGTCTGCAGGCAGACGATCTCGGCGAGTTCAGCGAACTTGCGGCGACGCGGCTGCCGCCGGGGTTCTCCCCGACCGGCGGCCTGATCCAGGCCAATACCGGGCCCAGCCGAACATCGAACTTCGCCGTGGTCCTGAACCGTGGATCAACCGGCGAGAAGGTCGTCACGATCCGTGGCACCGAATTCACGTCGAAACAGGACTGGTTGACCAACTTCAACATCGGGATGATCCCCGGACCGACGGCATTTCCTGTGCATGCGGGCTTCGGATTCACCTACAACTCGATGAAGGACAAGATCCGGTCCGGCGTGAACGGTACCAACGTCGTGCATGTCTGCGGCCACTCGCTCGGCGGTGCGCTGGCCACGCTTTGCGCTGCCGACCTGCAGGCCCGTGGTCACACCTGCTACCTCTACACCTACGGCGCACCGCGTCCGGCGCCGACGCCGTTCACCGCGCACCTCTCCTACAAGCTCCGCGGCCGCATCTACCGGGTACATGATCGCGGCGATCCGGTGCCGATGATCCCGCTGTTCCCGTTCGTGCACGCGCCGCTTTTCGGCTCCAGCTATCTGGTCGGCCCGAACCGAAGCTCGATCTCGGCCGATCATCACGCGATGGACAAAAGCTACATCGCGTCTGCCGACAAGGCGGGAACCTGGAACGCGATGCGCACGGCGTTCGACGATTCGCGTCTGCAGTTCGGCCCGGCCTACTGGCTGGAGAAAGCCGGTGAAGCAACCCGGATTCCCGGCGCGGGCTGGGGTCTCTGGGCTCTGGGCAAAGCGATTGAAGCGATCTTCAAGGTTATCGGGATCGGCGTTCAGGCGCTTGTCGGTGCCCCGATGACGGTGCTCGACATGCTCGCATGGGCCCTGCAGCGTGCAGTTCAGATCGGCAGCGAGATCAGCAGCTGGGTCATGAGCTGGGTCCGCACGGCCATGCGTTGGATGGGCCGCGCCGTCGAGGTTGGCGAGACGGTGACGCAGTCGTTCCTGCGCTACGTCCTGGAGCTGTTCGCACGGGCGATGGCCACGGCCGCACGCGCCGCGCTGGACGCGCTCGAGCGCCGCGGACGCGCCTGAACAAAAACCCGGCGCTGCAACGATGCAGCGCCGCGGACGCGCGTAAATAAAAAAACCGGCGCTGCAGCGATGCAGCGCCGGACAAACAGCATACCTGTTTAACGGCTACAGCCGACGGTTCCGTCCCTCACGGTCAATTTAAACTTTGCCACCGTCCGTCTGGGACGCATCGTCTTCTCCGGGCGCGACGCCCTGCTGTATGCGCCGCGATTCCTCTCGTCCGCGTCTGGTTTGTCCGCGCCTCGTGCGCTCACGCTCGCGATTGGCCTGACCGTCAAGTTCCCGACCGTCACGTGCCCGACCGTCGCGTGCCTGCGCGTCACGGCGGGCCTGACGGCGGGCCTCGCGCCGCGCTTCGCGTCTGGCTTCCTCGGCGCGTAGCCGCGCCTCGGCGGCACGCTTGCGTGCAAGCTCATCCTGCTCATAGCGGTCGCGCTGCTGACGGCGCAGGCGGCGTTTTTCCCGGGCGAGCTCCTGATCGATCCGCTCCTGCTCCAGGCGGCGGTCGCGTTCCAATCGGCGCTGGCGCCTTTCTTCGCGCGCGATGCGCTCGGCTTCCTCGCGCTTGCGCTCCAACCGTCGTTGCCGCCGCTGCTCGCGGGCGATTTCACGGTCTGCCCGCGCCCGTTCACGCGCCTCTATCTCCTGCCGGGCGAGAATTCGGTCCGTGCGCGTCGAGCCGGGTGGAAACCGGTAATCCGCATAGGTCGGGTCATAAAGCAGCCCGTTCTGGCGTGACTTTTGCCGCTTCAGCGACCTCAGATAGGCGTCGCGCTCGGCTGCTGTGCGGAAAATACGGCCATCGGACGTGCGATAAACCCCAACGCGGTCCTGGTAGATTATGCCTGGGCCGCCGTAAGTTCCGGTCGTATGGACCGGTTTGCAGGCCCCAAGGGCCACTGCCGCCACCGTAATCACCGCTGCCTGTTTCAGATTGGGCACAAACATCTCCACCCGCCTCCTCGCAATGTCTCTTGTTAACTGAACGCGGCACCGCCGAAATCTTGCGCAGGGTCACGGCCTTGTGAAGTTTGGCAGTCCATACCGGCAAAATCGATCTGGAAAGCCAAATTCGACCTGCACAAGTCGTTCCCGGTCAAGAAGGCCCACCCATTGAACGGTCTAGTCATGGCACAGTCAGCCCGGAGCGAGCCATGACCGCGTTTCAATTAGACCTCTCCGCCGTGACCCAGCCCGTAAGCACGGCACGGGGACTTCCGAACCCCTTCTACACCGATCCCGCAGTGTTCGAGGTGGAAAAACAGCGCGTCTTCTTCCGCAACTGGGCCGCGCTCGCCTTTACCTCTGACGTGCAGAAGTCCCGCTGGGCCAAGCCGCTGACCTTCCTCGGACAGCCTCTGGTTCTGGTGCGCGATCGCAGCGGGGTCCTGCGCGTCTTTCAGAACATATGCCGCCACCGCGGCATGATTCTGGTGTCAGAGGAAGGGCCGGTCGCCGGCACCCTTCGCTGCCCCTACCATTCATGGAGTTACGAGCTCTCGGGCGATCTACGCATCACACCCCATGTCGGCGGACCCGGGACCAACCGGCACGACACGATCGAGCGCGAAAATCTGGGGCTGATTGAAGTGCGCAGCCATATCTGGATGGGCATCGTCTTTATCAACATCGACGGGAACGCGCCGGATTTCGAGACCTGGG